>CAYVJO010000068.1:3427-9977 GCA_964451735.1 uncultured Hyphomicrobiaceae bacterium
TCTGCTTGTCTTGCAAGACGGTTACCGCGATGTCTCTGCCGCATGCGAGAGTTGAAACGTTCGCGACATGGCCGGCTTGTGATGCGGCCCGATCAGTTGGCGAAGCGGAAATGCATGATGTCGCCGTCCTTGACAGTGTAATCCTTGCCTTCCAGCCGCATCTTGCCTGCTTCCTTGGCGCCAGCCTCGCCCCGATAGTGGATGAAATCGTCATAGGAAATCGTCTCGGCGCGGATGAAGCCTTTTTCAAAATCACTATGGATGACACCCGCGGCCTGAGGCGCGAGCGTTCCACGGAGTATGGTCCAGGCGCGGGCTTCCTTCGGCCCGGCGGTGAAATAGGTGATAAGGTCGAGCAGCTCATATCCCGCGCGAATCAGGCGGTTGAGACCCGGCTCGACCAGACCGAGACTTGCAAGATAATCGTCCCTGTCTCCGGCTGGAAGCTGCGCCAGTTCCGCTTCGATCTTGGCTGAAATCACAACCGCAACCGCCCCGTCCCGAAGGGCTTTGTCCTGCACGAGTCTAGAAAAGTCATTGCCCTGCGCGGCTGAGGTTTCATCGACATTACAGACATAAAGCACTGGTTTCGCGGTCAGAAGCTGAAGCTGTTTGAAGCGGAAGCGGTCATCCGGCCTGATTTCCGAAAGCCGGGCGGGCTTGCCTTCAGACAGGACTGTAAGCGCTGCATCCACGAGTTCGAGCGTCGCTTTTGCGTCCTTGTCCTGTCCGCGTGCTTTCTTTTCCAAAGCAAGCCGCCGCTTTTCGAGGCTATCGAGGTCGGAGAGCATCAGCTCCGTTTCGACCGTATCAGCGTCCGCAAGCGGATCGATCCTGCCCTCGACATGAGTTACGTCGGGATCCTCGAAGCAGCGAAGCACGTATGCGATGGCGTCCATTTCGCGGATATTGGCCAGGAACTGGTTTCCCAGCCCTTCGCCCTTCGATGCGCCCCGTACAAGGCCTGCTATATCCACGAAGGTCAGCCGAGTCGGGAGGATTTGCGCAGATTTGCTGATAGCGGCAATCTTTTGCAACCGTTCGTCCGGCACGGGAACATCCCCGACATTCGGCTCGATCGTGCAGAAGGGATAGTTTGCCGCCTCGGCTGCAGCTGTTTGCGTGAGGGCATTGAAGAGCGTCGATTTACCAACATTCGGCAAACCAACGATCCCGCATTTAAATCCCATGCTCATTCATCCCGATAAAAAATCTGGCTGCTGAAAGCTTTCGGCACAATGGCGGTCCTTTGCGCAATCGATGTTGAAGCATAAAGGCGGGTCAACCGCGCTTGAGCCAGAACATGAGTTTGGCGCCAAGGGATGTCTGAGGGCTGCGCTGCTGTCCGGACGGAGCAAGCGCCGGTTCGAGTTCTTTTTTTCCGGCAGATTGCGCATCTACGTAAGGCTCAGTTTTTGCCTTTGGCGGCTCGGCAGCGGCGCGAACCGGAAACACATCCTTTGCATCAGAGGCGCGCGCGGTAGACGGACGGGTGGTGCGCGCGACCTCATTCATGAATTTTGAGTCCTGACCGGATACGAGGTACGGTGTCGCCTGCGCAATGCTGTTGAGAAGCGGCTCTAGCACGGCGCGATCCGTGCGCGAAAAATCGTGAAGCACATAATGCGCAACGGCTTCGCGGCTGCCGGGATGGCCGACGCCGATCCGAACGCGCTGATAATCGTTGCCAATATGGGCCGTAACGGATTTGAGACCATTGTGGCCCGCATGTCCGCCGCCAAATTTCACGCGGATCTTGCCAGGCTCAAGATCGATCTCGTCGTGAAACACGATCACATCGGCGGGCGAGATTTTATAGAAGCGAACGGCCTCGCCAACGGCCCGTCCCGACTCGTTCATATAGGTCGAGGGTTTGAGCAAGAGATAGCGCGTACGCCCGATATCGACCTCGCTGGCAACCCCCTGATACCGCTTGCGCCAGGGAGCGGCCTCGTATCGGCTGGCTATGGCGTCGATTGCCATGAAGCCGACATTGTGCCGGTTGTCTCGATATTTATCGCCTGGATTGCCCAGACCGACCAGCACTTTCATCGCGCGTCCGTTCAACTCTCAACTCCCAATCCCGTCAACCAGGCTGTTACGCCTTGCCGCTCTCCTTTTCGCCAGTTTCCTCGCCGGCTTCGTCCGACCTCATTCCCGAAGAGGGGGCAATCGTGGCGATGGTGAAATCGCGATCGGTTATCGTTGGCGTTACCTTTGGAGGCAAATTAACAGAAGAGATGTGGATGGCATCACCGATATCGAGCCCTGCGAGGCTGATGTCGATCGATTCCGGGATTGCGTCGGCAGGGCAACTCAACTCGATCTGATGCCGCACGATGTTGAGAACGCCGCCACGCTTCAGGCCAGGAGAGTCGGTTTCATCAGTAAACTGAACGGGAACTTCGACATCAATCCGGGAGGATTTGCTGACGCGCAGGAAATCGACGTGAACGAGAAAGTCGCGCACAGGATCGAGTTGTACGTCTCTGGGAATAACGCGCTCTTTTCGCCCCTGAATGTCAAGCATGTACACTGTTGAGAGGAAATAGCCGGTTTCGACCTGCTTCCAGACCTCTTTGCGCTCTACCGTAATCATTTCGGGGTCTTTCTCGCCGCCATAAATAATCGCCGGAATACGATGTTCTTTGCGCATTTTTTTTGCCGCCGGCGACCCCGTTGTTAATTTGGGCTCGGCCTTCAATTCGACCAACTCTGGCATCGATTGTCTCCGAAATAAAAATTGGCCTGAATAAAGGCCAAAAAAACCAAGGTCGCAAGCGCGAAGCTCAACGATGTATGCTCGCTCCGACTTATATGCGGAAAATCCACAGTAGGCAATCGCCTGAACGGACGCTTGTCAATCAAAAAGGCTCGACACCGACTCTTCGTTCGCCGTCCTTGCAATAGCTTCTCCGATCAGGGGCGCAACGCTCAACAATTCAATGTTCGGCGTTTGCCGCGTCTCGTCGCTCGGCTCAATCGAGTCGGTGACGACCAGCGCCTTGAGCGCCGATTTGCGCACACGCCCGGCGGCGCCTGGCGAGAGCACACCATGAGTAATATAAGCATAAACCTCACGCGCGCCGCGCTCCATAAGTGCATCGGCAGCGTTCACTAAAGTGCCTCCGGAGTCGACAATATCATCAATGAAAAGACATCTGCGCCCTGCGACGGTCCCTATCACATTGACGACCTCAGACTCGCCAGGCCGGTCGCGCCGTTTGTCTACGATCGCCAGCGGCGCACCAATGCGTTGAGCGATATTGCGCGCCCGCACAACACCGCCCACGTCGGGTGACACAACCGTTATATCGTTTTCAGCGAAACGCTCTCTGATAGCACGCACGAAAACGGGAGCCGCGAAAAGATTGTCGGTCGGTATGTCAAAAAACCCTTGAATCTGGCCGGCATGGAGATCCAGTGTCATAACGCGGTCCGCCCCTGAGCGCACGATCAGATTGGCGACAAGCTTGGCCGAAATCGGGGTGCGCGGACCAACCTTGCGATCCTGCCTGGCATAACCGAAATATGGTATAACCGCTGTAATGCGGCGTGCGGAGGCTCGTCTCAGCGCATCGATAATGATGAGCAATTCCATTAGATTGTCATTGGCCGGAAAGGATGTGGACTGAACCACGAAGACATCCTCGCCGCGCACATTTTCCTGGATCTCGACGAATATTTCCATGTCGGCGAAACGTTTGCAGAGGCATTTCGTTTGCGGCACATCAAGATATGCTGAAATTGCCTCCGCCAAAGGCCGGTTACTATTCCCCGATACAAGCTTCATGCGGTACGCCTTCGAGAGCATGAGGAAGAGGCATACGCGAAAATTTTTCAACTTTCCAGCCGCGTAAGCCAGACTATTTCCCGACACATAAAAACGGCTCGCTTTTAGCAGCGAGCCGTTTGACTGTAAACCGCGTTGAGAACGAAATCGATATCAGTAACTTTAGCCTGTTGGCTTGATCAGGCGCGCGACGCTCTTTGCAGCTTCGCTGGCAGCTAGATCGGCAATTTGCCCCCAAGTGCCATTGAGCGAACCTTCCGGCACTTTGTTCCTTTGGACCACAGCCTTTTCCATGGTCTTGCCTGAAGGATCTACAACGAGCCAACGAATTGTAATAGGCTGCTGGCCGGCATCGGACGCCCCAAGCTGCACGCTGCCTTTTACCAGATAGGCGTTAGGGGGGTTGCCATCGACAAGCTTTACGCCGGCACTCTCAAGGTGGCGACGCATTGCGGACGTAAGCGAGGTTTGTCCGTCGCCGGGCGCACCTGTCACAGGTGGCACAATAGCGACGACCGGCCCTTGAGCAGCAGCTGGTTGCTCTGAAGATACTGGCGGTTCAGCGGCCTGAGCGGATAACACGCCTGCGGAGCGGGTTTCCTGAACCGGCTCCTGTTGTGGCGCGGATGCAGTGACTGCGGGGGCTGGGGCAACCACATTCGATGTCGCAACTGGAGCCGCATTGGCATTGGCCCCCGACATCCATTCCGAAATCTTGCCGGCTGTTGACACTGCAATACGGTCAATAGCCTGATCATCTACAAGAGCCCAGGGATCGCCGCCTTTTTTGCCTTCGATCAACTCATCGCCCTGAAATCGCTTAGCCCGTTTTCCGGTCTTATCGGTAATGTCCCAAATGTACGAAAGCTTTGTGCCGTTTGGATCGGAAGCTGCGACCAAATAGCCGCGAATTGTATAGTCGGCTTCGTTCGATGAGCCGACCGGAACGTTGCTTTGTCCTGCAGCTGCGATAAGACGCTCATTCATTTTTGTCGATATAGCTGCTGGAGCGCCTATGACTGGAGCGAACGCCACCGGTTTGACCTGGCCTGCTTGCTCCTGAGGCGCACTCAAAGAGCTAACAGCCGCTTCGCTCGTCGTGTTGGAACTGGTTTCGCAACCAGCTAAAAATAAAGCGATTAAACTGCCTGCAATCGGCAACGCAAAACGTTTAGCCTCAAATCGCCACGCCGATGCGGCGCAGCGCGTTCCAAATGTGTCTCCTGTCGTTTTCATTGCCTCGCGCTCCGATATCGATAGGAAATTGCGTTCAATACGCTTTATCCATGCGAAATGCGTAACCCCAAACGCCATTCGCGTCCATAGCGGGTCAATTGCACATGCAAGGCATCAACAGCATACAGGCGGGAAAACGCCCCAAACAGCCCCTTTTCCACATCATCCAAGAACAATGGCGGAAATTTGACGCCCATAATCCCCCTCGCCGCGGTGAACCGACCGTCTATAGCTAAAGAAAAGCGATTCGTTCTCATAGGTGCATAGGCCAAGCGGATCGCAAATGCCGACGCCCGCAGTCTCCAGTCTTTTCAAACAATAGCCGGGCAGATCGAAATGTGGCCTGTCGCTCGCATCGGCCCTTGCGAAGAAACGGCGGTTTTCATCATTCTCACCAAGGAAAGTGGCCTCAAACTCGCTGCCGACCTCGTAAGCTTTCCGCGAGATCGCCGGGCCTATTGCGGCGCATAGCCTTTTGCGATCCGCGCCTAGCGTCTCCATCGCTCCGATCAACGCCGCTATTATCCCCGCACGGGCGCCGCGCCAGCCCGCATGCGCAGCCCCGATGACACCGGCCTGCTCATCCGCCAATAAGATCGGCGTACAATCCGCCGTCAATATTCCGATCGCGACCCCCGGGGTAGATGTTGCTATCGCATCCGCCTCTGGAGCTTCGTTTCGGCCCCAAAGGCTATCTGCAATAACCGCAATATTGCCGTGGGTTTGGCGCACGGTCAGCAAACGGTTAGTATCAACCCCCAGCTTCTCGGCGACGTAGGCTCTATTTTCGCTGACATTCTCAGGCTTGTCGCCGGAGCCGAACCCGCAATTGAGAGAGCTGTAAAGCCCATCTGAAACGCCGCCAAGCCTGGTAAAAAAACCATGGCGCACGCCTTTGAGATCGTTGAGCCGCTTGCTGACCATCATTGGGAATACCCCATTATTATCAGCTCGAAATAAGCGCAAAGCCTCATTTTTCAACCGCGCTTTCGCTCGGAAAGGGTGGCGGAGGCGGCATATCGGGGCTCGTAATCGCCATTACCTTGAAAAGCGTTCCCATCTGAAAGGGATCGACCAGACGCCTCGCTCCAAGGAACAGGGCCGGGCGCTGATCCTCTCGGGCGCCTTTCATCAAACTCCGCAAACGCGCTTCCAGGCCGAGCGACAAAAGAAAATCGCTTTGCGTGAGTGGTCCCCAAGCAGCAAGGCCGGTACGCGCCGCCGCTTGCGCCAGTTCAACGAAATTGACGTGTGCGCTGAGATCGGCCTCGCCTGGACAGTCGAGCGGATGAACATAGCCATGCGATTGAACGGCTTGAAGCGTATCGCCGTAATCGCAGCGCTCATAGCCGTAGTCGGCGATCAGAATAGCCACTGGCGCTTCATGCGCGCGCCGCCCGATTTCGTCGATCAATCCGGCCGACAGATCGGCGTCAACAATCCACACTCGTTTGGCTTGTGACCCTTTGAGCGTGACATGCAGGTAACCGATCGCGTCGGCGCAGGCACCCACGGTGTCGC
>CAYVJO010000069.1:0-9975 GCA_964451735.1 uncultured Hyphomicrobiaceae bacterium
CGACAGGCCCAGGTGGTGCGCCGAGACCCCCGCTCCTCGGCCGTGCTCCTGCGCATCCCCGACCTCCCCTCCAGCATCCGCCCCCTCGCCCTGACCTATATTTGAAATTGCAAGCAGATTGGTCAGTCCGATGGATTTGCCGAACACATACACAAGATTGGATGACACGACTCGGATATCGGCTATCGTAGGATCGGCGATGAAAACCGACTCTACCGGCTCATCGAAGCGAAGAAGACGGCCTTGGCTAACCGGAACCTTGATAGAAACCGCGGGGCTCGGAATGGATTGACGGTCTTGCGGAGGCAAATAGCCCTGATTGTCGGGTGAGATGCCGATGCTTCCGGTAGGCGCTTGTGCAATATCTTCGATACGCGCGACCTTGAAGTTGTTTAACGATGCCTCGCTCGCTTTGGCCTGACTTTGCTTTTGAGGCGGAGGCGCGCGGCGCTCGACGTCGAGGGCAACATGGCTAGCCGTCGTCTCAGTCACGCCCACGATCTTGGATGGCCAGGACGACATCAGCCCAGCCGTCAGCCCCTGAGCCAGACCCAGCGCTATCGCGACCATTGCACAAAGCCCAAGCGCAGCAAGGCCGAAACCGCGCAAACGTGGCAACCATGCGCTTTCAGCATCGCGGATGGACTGCTGAAATGTCGCGCCGGTCTCTTTCCAACTTTGCCCGAAATCGGACGCAGGCGTTTCTTTGCCAGGAAGCTCCCGCGTCACGGCGAGAAAATCCCGATCCAAGCGCCCGTCCTCATTTTCAGGCAGCTTATCCAATTCATCCGACATGTGCCCCAAATCCCCCAAACTCTAACGTGCGGCCTCGGATCCCTCACGGTGCTCGATACGGCCGGTAGCCGGCCTCCCCTTACCGGACGGCATCTCAGAAACGATCGTCGCCAAGGGCTGAACGCTGAACTCAGGCGTCAACTCCTGGTAAGAAAGAACCGCCAGATCGATCCCGTTCCGCATGAGAAGATTACGCAGGTGGCGACGGACATCCATCGTGGCCAATACGGTCGGTTTTACCCCTGGTTTCGTCGCTGCCAGAATGCGGCGGAACTGATTGATGATCGGACGCGCTGTTGCCTCAGGAATACTAAGGAAACTCCCCACTGTCGTCGGTCTGATCGCTGCGCGCAAGGATTCTTCTACGCTGCGCTCCAAGACATAGGCAGCGATAACACGATTCCTGTCAGCAACCCGGAAACAAATTTGCCGCCCCAGCGCCATACGCACATATTCTCCAAGAAGAACCACGTCCTTCTCTTTCGGACCATATTCGACAAGCGCCTCAAGAATAAGACGCAAATTTCGTATAGGTACATTTTCTTCAACAAGACGCCGCATGATTTCGGCTATTTTCTGATTTGGTACCACATTCTGCGCTTCTTTGATCAATTCGCCGAATTCGGCTTCCGAGCGTGACAAAATTGCACGCGTTTCCTGGATGCCGACAAATTGGGGAGCGTACCGCCGCGCCATCCGGCCGATACAGCGCGCAAGGATTTCCGTCGGACTCAGATATTCGATCGAGGCCTCAGTCAGGCTGTCCTGATGGGAATTGTTGACCCAGATAGAGTCTTCCTTGTCCAGCAAAGGAGCGCCGCGTTCATAGGGAATTGCAGCAAGGTCTAGATTGACCGGATCGCCAAGCGCGAGCATCCCGTCAGCGGGTATTCGGCCTTCGGTGACCGGCACGTCCTGAAGATCGATGCGGAAACGGCCCGCCTCCAGCCTCTCATCCATGCGCAAACCGATCGGCGGCACCGTCACGCCAAGATCATTCTGGAGATCGATGCGCTCCTTTTCGACACCGGCCCCAAACACTGGGGGGATCACAATCCGGTTAAGATCGGGTGCCACCCATACGATGATGCCATGGCCTGGAATAATCTTGCGCGACTGATCGCCTTCTTCGCCGCCAGCGGCCTTCTGATCCTGGCGCTGCAAAGCGACGGGCGTCGAGCCGTCCTTTGGCTCATCCGTTATGTCGGTTTCCGCTTCGGCCATGCGCTTGCGGTAGATGAAATATCCGCCCGCCAAGAGAGAAACGGCAAGGAACAGAAAGATGTAGACTGGAAAACCTGGAATGAAGGACAAGCCCAACAACACGATACCAGCCAGGAAGAGGGCCCGGGGATCGTTGATAAGCTGACTTGTGATGTCGCTGCCCAGGTCCCTATTTTCTTCCGTTCCAACGCGCGTGACGACCGTACCCGCTCCGAGGGATACAAGCAAAGCCGGTATCTGGGAGACAAGACCGTCACCAACCGTCAAGAGCGAATAAGTTTCGATTGCCTGGGCAAAACTCATGCCTTTTTGCGCCATACCTATGGCTAAGCCGCCGATCAGATTGACGAGGATTATCACGAGGCCGGCGATGGCGTCGCCTTTGACGAATTTCATCGCTCCGTCCATTGCGCCGTAAAGATGGCTCTCGCGCTCCAGGCTGCGCCGCAGGAGACGGGCTTCGGTCTGCGTAATGTCGCCGTTCCGCATTTCGTTATCGATCGCCATCTGCTTGCCTGGCAACGCGTCGAGGCTGAAACGCGCGGCAACTTCTGCGACACGCTCACCCCCTTTGGTGATAACGACAAACTGCGCAACGGTGATGATGAAAAAGATGACGAGACCTACGGCGACATTGCCTCCGATGACGAAATTCCCGAAGGTCGCGACAACCTCGCCTGCATCGGCCTCCAACAGGATGAGGCGCGTTGTGGTGATGGTAATCGCAAGGCGGAAAACCGTCGCGATAAGAATGACGGCCGGCAGCGAGGAAAACTGTATAGGCGAGGTTATGTAGAAACTGACCAGCAGGATAAGCAAACCGGCGGTGATGTTCAAAGTGATGACGATATCGACAAGGAAAGTCGGAAGCGGAATGATCATCATGATCACCGCTGTCACGATAATCAATGCGATGACGAGGTCGCTTCGACGCGAAAGTGAAGTGGCAAGGCGCGTTGCGAATTCAAGCATGGGAGTCCTGCCTGCGTCGTTGGATAAAATACTGGAAGAAACGGCGCGCTTCGGCTTTTTGTCCGGCCATCCAGAGCGCGCGACTCTGTAGCAAGTCGAGAGATGGGTCGTCTTCTTCCAACGCTCTCAAGCGCGAGATTACGGCAAGAGCTCTTTCCGGAGCGCCATCGCTCAGAAAAGTGTGTGCCAGGGTCCGAAGTAAATAACGGTTTTCAGGTTCAAGACGGGAGGCGAGAAGCTGGAGAACGAGCGCGCGTTTCGTCTGCCCGTGATTGGCATATATATAGCCGAGTGAGTGTAAAAGCTGAAGCGTATTCTCTTTGCGATTCATATAACTCATAGCCATACAAGCCGACATAAAGGGTCGGCCGGCGTCCATGTAGCCATTCTGGCGCAGGCTGGCGGCATCAACTCACTCATACTCAATGTCAGGTCGCGACAAGACTACCTAACCGTCAACGCCTGTCTAAGTCAATCTTAAACAAATGCTTGTATTTCAAGCCTAACTTGAGTAATGTTGCGATTGACAGGTTGGGTTTATGGCAATATTATGGTCTTTTATTAGTATCTTAAATTGTTATCGTCATATTTTTGCCAAAGAAGATGTAGTTTCAAGCAATTAAATTAAAAAATTTACGTAGTTATTTTAGAATGGTCACAGAATTGGAGCAAAATCAAAAGTATAAAATTGTTTCTCTTCCGGATTTCTGAAACATTGGTGTGTTATCGATAAAATGTCGTGATATGGAAATGCGTGGAGAGACATTGTGGCGTTAGCAACTGTTCCGTATGGCAATACTCGTAACATCAGGCCCAGCACTCATGGGAAAGCCGTAAAAACGGCTTTGGCGCTTTGCCTTGCCGTTTTCCTCGCCGGGTGCAGCGTCGATCTTTATGACAACCTTGATCAGAAACAAGCCAATGAGATCGTTTCGGTTTTGTTCCGTCACGGCATACCTTCTGAGCGCATCATCAGTAAGGATGGGAAATATACGGTTCGCGTCGATGACGGGCGTTTTGCCGAAGCGATAAGCATCCTCAACGATCAAGGTTTGCCGAAACAGAAATTCGCCAGCTTGGGCGAGGTCTTCAAAAATGATGGCATCGTCGCGTCCCCCGTTCAGGAGCGGGCGCAGATGATTTTTGCGTTGAGCCAGGAATTATCGCGGACCATATCCGACATTGATGGTGTTCTATCTGCCCGCGTACATCTTGTCCTGCCCGAAAACGATCCACTTCGTCAGCAGCTTATTCCGTCATCCGCCTCAGTTTTCATCCGCCATACTTCGAATACGGCGGTGAGCAACTTGACGCCGCAAGTCAAGATGCTCGTTGCCAATGGCGTCGCTGGCCTGTCATATGAAAAAGTATCTGTTGTCCTCGTACCGGTCGATGCGCCGGAGCCAACTTCGTCTGCGCGCGCCGATCAGGATTTCACCTCTTTTCTAGGGCTTTGGATGCATCGTGACAGCGCCAATCGGGCGGCATGGATCTTTTTCACGATGATAGCGCTGCTGATCGGAGCGGCGAGCGCGGCTGGCTTCCTTTTCTTGAATCAGCGCAAGCGCATTTATCCTCTGTCTCTTCCAAACCGGGTGAAAACATGATGGATGCACTCGAAGCTGGTGGCCAGAACTGGATAAATTTCATTGATGAACCGCTTGGCTATATTGACTCAGAAAGACTCTCCTATTGTTTCGCGGGAGCCGCGCCGGCCGATCTATGCGCACAGCTGAAATCGAATCCCCGCCTGCGCGCGCGCCTGACGGACGCAATCAAGGATCATTACTGGCTACCGCCGATACTGGACGAAAGCGGCGTTGATGATCTTAACCGGGCGATTGCGCTTTCATCGGGCGATCGCTTGCAGGAAATCATTCTGCGCGCCGGCGTAATACATTGGTCGTCGGCCATCGCCAGTACAGTTCTCGCAAGCGAAGTCCAGACGCTGCACGACCAGATCGGCGAGGAATTATGCTCCTACGCCATCAAACACCGGGATTTGTCAGGGCCTGAGAAAAGCGCCGCGCCGGTCGAAACCATTCAGGCCCGGATCGTCAATAGCGGCTGGCGTTGCATGGCCGCATGGTGCGAGACGCTCGACCCCGCCATCAGTGCGAGGGTTCGTCTAAAATTACCGCCGAACGACATTCTCGACTCCTCCGGCGAGTCCGATTTCCAGGCCGATGGGCCAGCCATTGTCAGGCGTGCAGCAGACGGGGTCGTATAGCCATGGATGAGCCCACGACCACATCGGCCGAAATGCTCCCGAAAGCGCCGGCGATAAAGATCATCCGCGCAGGCGAAGACAGTGTCTGGCGCGATGCTTATCGCTTTCTGGCCGAAGCAAAGCAGATTTATGCTTCAGAACGCGAAAAAGGTTATGCGGATGGCATGGCGGCCTCAAGCCAAGAGGCCAGTCAACTCGTCCATCAGACGGCGATGCAGGTCGACCGCTATCTCGCCTCGCTCGAAAAGGATGTGGCAAAACTTGCTTTTGATATCGTCAAGCGCGTTTTGAATGAATTCGATGACGCGGAGCTTGTCGCTCGCGCTGCGCGAAATGCGCTTACCGATTTTCGCGACGCAAAACTGGTCCGGATCAAAATTCATCCGTCAGCAGAAGCAAGCTTAAAAAAGGTTTTGTCGGAGCGCGGGGGTGATGATGCCCAAAGCTCGCCGCGCATCGTTATTGAGACGGATGAAGATCTGAATAAGGATAGTTGCATCCTTTCTACCGATTTCGCGATCGTCGAGGCAACCGTGGATGCGCAACTCGCTGCCATCGCGGAGGCGATGGGACTGTCGCGTCAGAATCTTCCATCATGAGTGAAACGGCGCCTTTGGACAAAAACGGATTGAACGGCATATTGGATCGCCTTCAGGGCGCCGTTCGTGATGTCGCGCCGAGGAAGCAGAAAGGACGCGTGCGCAGTCTGCTCGGCGTAATCGTTCATGCGAGCGTGCCCAATGTGCGCCTTGGCGAGCTTTGCCATCTGGTCGATCCCTCGACAAAGCGGCAAGTCTTGGCGGAAGTGGTCGGACTGTCCGGCGAAACCGCAATCCTGACGCCGATTGGCGAGTTGTCAGGCCTCTCCAGCCTTACCGAAGTCGTCCCGACCGGCGATGAGCTGCGCATCCCGGTAGGCCCAGGATTGCTGGGCCGGGTTATCAACCCGGTCGGCGAGGCGCTCGACGACAAGCCATGGCCCCCGGAGCGGATCGACGAGATGCGTCCAGTCAACGCGATGCCACCCGACCCGCTGAGCCGTTCTCTGATCAGCGAACCCCTTCAGTTGGGCATCCGCTCGATCGATGGGCTACTGACGTGCGGACGTGGCCAGCGTATCGGCATTTTCGGCGAACCGGGGCTCGGCAAGTCCAGTTTGCTCGCCGAAATAGCCCGGAATACGGACGCCGATGTCGTGGTGATCGGTCTGATCGGGGAACGCGGCCGCGAGGTTCGCGAATTTCTTGACCGCCAGCTCGGTCCGGAAGGCCGAGCCAAGTCTGTCGTCGTCGCAGCAACTTCGGACCGCCCGGCCATGGAGCGCGTCAAGGCAGCTTATGTGGCGACCGCGATAGCTGAATATTTCCGAGACAATGGGAAGGACGTGCTGCTCCTCGTCGATAGCGTGACCCGTTTTGCGCGGGCTCAGCGGGAGATCGGTCTTGCCGCTGGAGAACCGCCGACCAGACGAGGCTTCCCGCCGTCCCTGTTCGCCGCGCTGCCACGCTTGCTGGAGAGATCGGGACCGGCGTCATATGGCTCGATTACGGGCGTTTACACCGTTCTCGTCGAAGGTGACGGGACGCTCGATCCCGTCGCTGAAGAAGTACAATCCATTCTGGATGGCCATATCATCCTGTCACCCGAACTGGCGCAACGGAACCATTACCCGGCGATCGACGTGCTTCGCAGCCGCTCGCGCCTCATGGACGCGATCACGCCGCCCGACCACCAAAAATATGCCGGTCGGATACGCGAACTCCTGTCACGCTATCAGGAAATCGAGCTTCTCGTCCGGGTCGGGGAGTATGAAAAGGGCAGCGACATGCTTGCCGATGAAGCCATCAACAAGATCGACCGCATCAATGCTTTCCTGAAGCAGAAGGCAGGCGAGAAAATCCAGATGGCTGGATTGAGAATGCAAATGAAAGGGCTTGCCGAGAATGGGCCGAGCTGATCTGAAGCGCCTGCACTGGCTACGCGAGAAACGCAAGGAAAAGGCGCTTGAAAAAGTCGCCGCCACACAATCGGCGTTGCAACGCGCGGAAAACGAACTCGACGAGGCACGTGTTGCCGTCGCTGAGCGTATTGAGGCGGCGCGCCGTCAGGATGCTTTACGCTTTGCCGAAATGAAGGATAAAACCCTCAGCTATTCCGACATGGCGAACTTCGAGTCCGACCGCGGAGCTTACGCCTATGAGTTGATGGCGCTGCGCTCACTCGAAAAAGCCGCAGACAAACGACGCGAGGAGGCAAAGCTGGAGCTCAAGGCAGCAAGCGCAGCCTTCCGGAAACTTCATCTGGAATCAGAAAAGCTTCAATCCTTGATGACGCATCAGGCCCGCATAGATCAACGCAAAAGCCTTATTCTGTCTGAAGCAGGGGATGATGAGTTTTTCAGACCGCGCTCCTACTCGGAGCCGGACGGTAGCCAATCGATATAAGGATCCAGAGCATGTTAAGCTCAGCAACGGCACTGAATGGCGCGGCGCCTCATGCCGGATTGGAGGCGCGGGGGAGCTTGGAGCGGTACGAGCCCTCCCCGATCGATCCGCAAAGCCTTGAAGCTTTGAACCTATTTTACCGCCGGCGGTCGCTTCGAACCCTTCAGGTTGCTGGACAAGGTCTGACCATCAAGCCCATCTGGCAAGAACATTACCCCGAGATCGACGATCCGTGGGTCATTACGCTAAGTATTGCCGATAGTCCTGCCGAACTCGTCTTGCCGGAAACGGTTACCGCATTGCTGATCAAAGGACTGTCTCCGGCAATCAATTTGGAAACGCTCGCGCCGGCTCATGCAGGACTGCTTCTTGAGCACGCCTTGAGCGACGCGCTCGCCGCGCTGGAAGCAACGATCAGCTCCGGCATATCGATCCAATCCGCGCAAAGAAGCGAGGGGCCTGTAAGCGACGACACATCGGATCGCCTTGTCATCCGGATCGGGCTTGAGGGACTGCCAGGATCGTGGTGCCTTCTCAAGGCCGATCCTCATTCTTTGCTTCGTTTCGCCAAGGCTCTCGACGGCATTTCTAATCCGGCATCCGATCTCATTGATGTGCCTCTCCCCGTCAATGTGCGCTGGGCTGCCGTCGATCTCAGCGTAAGCGAGTTGAAGAGCCTTGTGCCGGGCGACATCGTACTCGTCGATCATACATGTTCGGAGCATGAGACGGCGATGGCGGTTATTGGCGACCGTATCATTGCTCCGGTGAAGATCGTGCCCGACGGATATCAGCTCCTGAAGCCGCCAGTTCCCCTGAAAAACGCCCACCATGACTGGTGCGCACCGAATTTCCCGGTCCAGAACGCTCTTTTGGGCGAAGGATCGCTCCAAGATATCCCTTTGCGCGTCTTTTTCGAGTTCGCGCGCTTCGACCTCCCTTACTTCAAACTTCGCGAGTTGAAGCAAGGGACCGTCATCGGCTCGGGCCAGCCTTACAACACCAATGTGGATCTTGTCGCCAGCGGCATGATCGTAGGGCGAGGCGAACCGACGACGATCGGAAGCGGTTTGGGCGTTCGTATTGTCAAGATCTGAAAAGCCCCAGAGGGCGGATGGTTCGCGGGTTCACCGCGAGCTGGCGCATTTCGCTCGGTTGCTTAAGCGATCGGTTGCTGAATGAGATGGCTAAAACAGCTGTTCCGTTCCGCAGCAATGGACTTTAGCCAATCTACTCAAACATGTAAGGCCGTCGTCCAATACTGGAACAACGGCCTTTTTCATATCAGTTCTGAGCCGGTGGCTGGATCTGATCTATCGAATTCTGGATCAACGGCCGGTCGGTTTTCTCCTCGCGGTTCGGGACCAGATTGCGTTCGTCGAAGCGGGTGTCGACCAGGCCCTCATTGATCGCCGTCTGGATTGGCACTATCCTTACCTCAACATCGCGCTCGGCGCCTCCCGTCTGGCGGACCAGTACGAGCTGGGCCTCTCCCGTTCCGTTCGGCGGGATGTAAAGCCCGGCCATCTGCCAGGCGCGAAAGGCGCTGGCGTCCAGGTCCAGCCCGAATGGCGTCTCGCCAGGCCTGATATTCATCGTGTGACCGAATATCGGATAGAGCGGCTCGCTGAGATCGAAAAAGATTTCGCCTTCCCGGCCATCGACGACGTTGGGCAGGCGCGTCCAGCGGAAGTCCTGATCCGAAGAGAGCTGCGGAGTGGTCCCCCCTTCGCCGAAGGAGAAGCGCGGTTGCCTCGGATCGCCGCCTCCATGGGACAGGAAGAAATCGCCAATGCTGGTTGCCAATGGCAGGTTGAGCGCCATATCGCGATAATCTTGCGGGACGATCCGCTCGATATCGCGCTGCAGCGTTTGGAAGTACGGCACCGAATTGGGATCGGCCGGATCGGGCCAATTGTAGATATCGACACTGAATCCAGCCTCGCCTCTTTCCTCGGCGCGTCTCGCAAAGGACTCCAATGTCAAGTAGCCACCCTTTTTCAGAATATCGTGAACCGCATTGCGAATGCCCAGATTTGTGACATCGGCATTGACATCGAGAAGCGTTCCATAAGTCGCCGGGTCTTCGTGATTGCCGCTGAAAATCATGAAATCGGTATTCGGGTCACTCCGGTAACGCTCGACGCGCGCGACAAGATCCTCGGCAACTGTCGCCGTATCGGGTCCCTTGTTTCCAAGGTCGCCAATGCTGGCGATGACGGTCTTGAGATCGCTGCCAGTCTGTGCGCGTCCCTGGGCGGTCAGGTCCTCTGCAGTCTGCTGGATTGCGGCATAGAGATTGCTGGTGCC
>CAYVJO010000070.1:0-9940 GCA_964451735.1 uncultured Hyphomicrobiaceae bacterium
CGGCGGACTGTGGCGCACGCCAATGATAGGCGTCAAGGTTCGCGATTTCGTTCCGGCAATCGACTTGTTGCGCTATGTCGAAGCTGTCATGCGCGTTTATAATGCGGAGGGGCGCCGCGACAATAAATACAAAGCGCGGATCAAGATCCTCATACATGAGAAGGGCGGTGACGATTTCCGCCGCGCGGTCGAGGAGGAGTTCGAGCGCATTCCGCTAGATGAATCGATCCCTGTCGAGAAGGAGTTACGGCGAATCGAGTCGTTCTTCGCACCACCAGCCTATAATACCCAAGCGGAGGTGGGCGATGCGTTCGATCAGTCTTTGAGCGACGATCCGTCATTCGCGCGGTGGGTCCGAACCAATACCCGCCCGCACAAGGCGCCGGGATATGTGATTGCCGTGATCTCCCTGAAGCCGACTGGCGGTGCCCCAGGAGATGCCACAGCCGATCAAATGCGCGCGATGGCCGATATAGCCGAGCGCTACAGTCTCGACGAATTGCGTGTGTCAGCTGAGCAAAATATCGTTTTGCCGAATGTCAAAAAGGCTGACCTCGTCGAGGTTTGGCGCGAACTGGCCCTGGCCGATCTGGCCACGCCCAATGCAGAGATGATAACCGACGTGGTCGCCTGCCCCGGCTTGGATTATTGCGCGCTCGCGACAGCGCGTTCGATCCCGATCGCACAGGAAATAACTGAGCGTTTTGCCGATCCGGGTCTCCAAGAGAAAATCGGCCCGATCCGGATCAAGATTTCCGGCTGTATCAATGCTTGCGGCCATCATCATGTCGGCGATATCGGGATACTTGGCCTGGAGAAAACCGGGGCAGAAGCCTATCAGATCACACTTGGCGGCGATCCGACAGAAAATGCGGCGATCGGTGAGCGCTCCGGTCCAGGTTTCCCTGCAGACGGCGTGACCGATGCGATCGAGCGTCTGGTCCACTTCTATCTGGTACAACGCCAGGAGGGGGAAACTTTCAAGCAAACCTATCAGCGGCTTGGGCATGGCGTGATGAAGGAGGCGCTCTATGCCGCTCGTTAAGGATGGTCGTTTTGTGACCGATGACTGGATTCGTCCAGATCCGGACCGCGATCCATGCCTGAATGATTCTGGATCGAGGCTATTGCTTCCCCTTGACGTTCTTGAGGAAAATTGGTCTTCGCTCAAGCGTTTGGGTTATGCCCTCGGAGCGGAAATTTCAAACGACAGCGATCCCGATGCGCTCGCCCAATGGTTTGATCGACTCGGCGTCATATCGGTCCTGTTCCCCAAAGCTGCCGACGGCCGAGGCTACTCGATCGCAACCCGGCTTCGGCGTCTGGGCTATCGCGGCGAGTTGCGCGCAACGGGGCATCTTATTGCCGACCAATATGCCTTAGCGAGAAGTTGCGGCTTCGATACGGTTGAAATTAGCCCAGCTCAGGCCGAGCGTCAGCCCGAATCCCATTGGATCGAAGCGGACGCCGCGATGAGTCTCGCCTACCAGCGAGGCTATGGGCCATTACGGAACATCATCGCGGCGCGTTGGGGTTGATGTCGCGTTTTGCCTATCATTTGATCCGGCCGGTCAAGTAATAGGCGATCAGCCCGATCCATTCCTTGGTCGCAAGATCGATCCGCCGCCATGCCATTGATGGTGCGTGAGAGAAACGCATGAGATCCTCCATTCCGCGCGTTCTGAAATCGACTGGCCATGGGATAATATCGAATTCAGCCGCTCGGAACGTGCCGACGGCGCGGTGCATGTGGAAAGCCGACGTAATAAGCAGCCAACGTTCGCCGGGTTTGGGATCAACGAGCCGTTTCGTGAAGATCGCGTTCTGCCAAGTGTTCTTTGAGTCCGTTTCCAGGCTTATTCTTGCGGGATCGATACCGATACGTGAGAAAAACGCCTTGGCGATTGTGGCCTCATCGCCGCTCTTGTAAATCAGAGCGCCATCCCCGCCTGAAATGACGATGCGTGCATCAGGAAAACGGTAGGCCAGCGCTGCGGCCTCGGTCAGTCGCTCGGCTGCTTCGTTTAGTGCGATCTCGTTGCGCGTTCCCGAAACCAGACTGTCGATAACGCCTCCTAAAATGATGATACCTTCAATCCGTTCGCCTTCCTTAAGTTCGGGCTGAGAATATTTCTGTTCCAATGAAAGCATAATCGCGTTTGCAAGCGGAGATACACCCGCAACAGCGTATATTGCTACGGCGGCTATAATCATCCGCATCGCTATTTTCTTTCGGCCACGTCGATAAATAAAAAGACCAAAGACAAAAATTACCAAAAGCAAGGCAGAAGGTTGAAGAAAAAACCAAATAATCTTGGATGCATAAAAAAACATACGAACCTATATTGAATATTGATATTCTTACTTTTGTGAGCGGAGGTGGTGATAAAAAGCTTTTTCGAACTTCGTATGAGCCGATCCTTGAAGCGCATCATCTCCAGCTTATATAACCATGTAGGTTGCAGATTAGACCGCGATCATAGGGAACACTCGCATTCCGGGGATACGCTTGGCAACTCGCATCATTACGGGTTCGAATGTCGCGGATCAATAATCCTTTGCTGCTTGGCTTCGAGGAAACCGAGCGGCTGCTTGAGAGGATAGGAAAACATTCCCGAGACCCATACCCGCCATATAATATCGAGCTCATTCCAGCATCCAACGGCCGTAGCGAAAGGATGCGTATCGTTTTGGCGGTTGCCGGATTCACAAGCCAACAGCTTGAAGTTACTGTTGACGGGAATCAACTGACTATATGCGGGGAACAAAGCCCCGACCGGTCGCGCGATTATCTCTACAGAGGGATTGCCACAAGGCGGTTTCAAAGACACTTCGTCTTGGCGGAAGGTTTGGTCGTCGAGTCGGCCGAGCTGGAAGATGGTTTGCTCGGCATAGAAATTGCACGTTTGAAATCGGAGGTAACTGTTAAGCGGGTCGACGTCAAAAGCCGCTGAAACGGCTGCTCCAGCATAGCGGGAAAAGAAACCGTTTTGACATCAACTTACGGAAATACGGACTGACACGGTTGTGATTTTCTCGGAATGTAAAAGGGTTTAAGCTTGTATTTGAAGGCCGCAGTATCATGCCGATAGGAGGAGAAACGATCATGCCTTATGATGAGCACACGCTAGCCGCTCCTGTTGTCCTGTCCGAAATCGAATTCGCGGCACTTGGAGATGGCGAGATCGCCTACATCAAAACATTAAGTCCTGAAGAGGCGCAAAAATCCTACCCGCAACTCAAGGGCTTGCCTGGTGGCATTACGATTTTCGCCGTGCACGCAGCCGATGGTACTCCGCTGGCCCTCACGGATACACATTTTGCCGCTGTCGAAAACGCCAAAGAGCATAATTTGGAACCTGTAAGCGTTCATTAATCTCTTGGGCGGCAAGGTGCCGTGGGCAATAGGTCAGACCGTTTGCCTATGCTTAACAAAACGACTATTGGTCAGCTTTGCTTGCCCGTGAGATACCAATTTTTCTTGAAGACGTTACCCTCGGTGTCTTCAATATAAGCTGATAGTTCATTACTGCCTTTAAGGTTGTATTTGAATCGTAGAGTAGGATTTTCACTAAGTGAGATAGCACCTTCGACAGTCATGATCATGCGCGTTTGAGCCTCTATTCTTATGGAGTTTACGAAATGGGCAGGCCGGTAATGGCCGGTAAGTTGGTCCATTTGCAGGCCGGAATAATTTGGGTGCCGGATCTGAAGCTGTATCTCGTGCTGGTCTTGTGAAGTCTCGGACGGTGAATATTCGCGAAGACGCATCTGCCCAATCGACGCGATCGCATCGTCCGGATTTTTTGATGCCGATGCGGCGCATCCGCCCGTAGCTTTGACGTAGCTCTTGACCATGAAAAGAGTTCCGTCCGCCATTTCCGCTATTGCGCGAACGAAGCTATACGCATTGATACGGACCCGCGTTTCCAGCGCACTGACATGAGCTTCCGATCCGAACGTGAAAACAGCGGCAATAGGAGCAGGATTTTCATCGACGATAAGGGTCAGTATCCGGATAGGATTTCCGTTTGCCGCCTGCTGGAGATATTCGATCTGGACCGGCACCAAGGCGGGATCTTCAGCGCGGTAAGGCGCGGACAGGCGGATTGGAGTCTCCTCTTCCATGATAGGCCGTCCGCCAAAGAGCGACTGGCGCATTTCGCGCCAGCTTTTTTCACTTTCGTCAGCTTTTGCCCCCAAACTGCCTGCGGTCGCAAGTGCGGAAACGGCCATAACCACGATTATGACGCTACGGACCGCAATAGAACAGGCTCGCGGAGAAAATGACATTCGATCCTCCTGTGTTGGCGCGTCACACCCACTCGGCAAGTCTTTTGGGGCTATTCCCATTCGAGCTCCGCAAACCCCGCAGTCGCGTTACGGTTGTTGAAGCTCTCGAAAAGTCGCCATTTTCCGCTTTCGCGTCTTGCGGCTTCGCTTGCCGCCTGTCCAATGGCGCTACCGGCGTGAATTGCCGCGCGAAGATCGCCCGCAAGGCGCTGGAGATAGCGCATTTGATTGTGGCCCGACTCTGGCCAAGGCGCAAGAGCTGGTCCATGTCCAGGGACGATACGGCTTGCCTTGTGCGCCATCAGTTCATAGGTCACGGAAAGCCAGCCCCGCAAACTTCCATCGAGTACGGGCACATGGTCGAGGAAAATCAAATCTCCTGTCCATAAGATGCCGCTCTCTTCATCGAAGACTGTCAGATCGTTGTCCGTGTGCGCGGCGGGGTGAGCCGTCAGCGTCAACTCCCGCCCGCCAAGATCGATCACCATACGGTCCTCCACAATCAAACCTGGCGGTACGATCTTTGTGCCATCCATTGCCGCTTCGCCAGCCTGATCGGTATAACTCCGTAGGTAGTGTTCGCCCCGCTCGGAAAGAGACCGGGGCAGGTTTCGGTGACCGATGATGTTGGCGCCCTCGTGAAGGAACGCCGCATTTCCGAAAGAGTGGTCGGGATGAACATGGGTGTTGATTACATAACGGACCGGCAATCCGGTTTTGGCGCGAATTGCCAGAAGCAGCCCAAGACCGTCGCAATAGCTGCCCCCCGTATCGATGACCGCAACGCTGCTATCGCCCAGAATGAAGCCGATATTGGCAATCCCGCCGCGATTGGTGGCGTCAGGCAAGCTGATCACGCCTTGCCGGACGAAAGCGCCTGGGGCAATCTCGGTCACATTCGCAGTCTTAGCACAGCCCGTAACGGAGGCCTTGGATATAGCAGCGTACACGCCCAGGAACGGGTGCAAAATCACAGCGACGCTAGCGATTGCTGCCGCCAGCACGATACCCATGCCGTTGCTTATCTTTGCGCTGACGGCATTCTGTTCAGTATTCGCACTGCAGGAAAGCATATGCGACCGACTTTCTCGTCATTAGAGCGCTGGACTTTTAATCAAAAGCAGCCGTGGCGACCTATCTGTTTGTTTCAACATCGGACGTAGCTGCAAACAGCTTCGCACTTTTTGGTCCGACATTCTAATGAGAAAGCCATGATGCATGCTTTAATCTGTGTTGCAAACTTTCTCATTCTGAAGATTGCGCTATTAGACTGTTATCTCGCCGTGACCTCCACCAACTCAATAAGGCCGTATCACCAAAACGTCGCATGGCGTGTCGTCGAGCAGATCCGCCTCCACCCGCTGGCATTCACCGCGCATGACATCTTCAGGGGCTCTTTCCTTTATGTTCGTCGTGAGCGCTCCAGGAGGTAGACCCATCTTTTGCGCTCGCTTGTCGAGATTGCTCATTTCGCTGCCGAGAATTTCATCCGCTCTTCATAGGCAATTTCGCTCGAAACGCCTGTATGGCCAACAAAGCCTTTGAACGTCATACGATACGCGTGAACCAGATAGACGCGTGCGGCGGCTGGCGTAAAATGCAAGGCTTGTCTGCTGGCGGCTTGCTTGAAGATCAAAAATCGACCCCGGCGACGACGTGGCGATAGAATTCGAACGTATCGTCCCTGACAAGCAGAACGGGAGCGAGGCTGCCTTGAGGATTTGGCCCGCTTTCGCACTCTCGAACCCGCTTGCGCCCAGTAGCGCATTTGCTGTGATGCTATGTCGTGTCTTCCTATTGAACGCCGGACAAACCTCTCGTGGAGGCGGGCGGTATGACGAGTACGTCGCATTCTGTGATGTTTATGAGGTCTGTCGTCACGCTTCCGAGCGCCATCCGTGCAATACCGGAGCGGCCATGCGTACCTATTGCGATCAGATCGACGGACATTTTCCGGGCCTCTGCGTCAATCACGAGATGCGTTGATAGCTCGTTTGGCTCCAGCAGAGTTTTGTCAGGCGAAACACGCGCTACGGCCAGAAAATCCGAAAGCTCGGCGCGGGCGTTTGCTTCCGCATCCGCGCTGTAACGCGCAACTTCATCGTGGCTCATGAATGCCCCTGTCCGCCCCCGCGTCACGGATGTATCGAATACGTTCAATACTGTTAGAGCGCCGCCATCCATCGGCCTCAAGCGTTCGGCGGTTTTCAACGCCTCAGCCGAGCAATCCGAAAAATCGACAGGCACAAGAATCTTTCGATAGGGACCGGCAGGAACCGCATTTACCATGAGGACCGGTTTGGAACTCATCTTCATAACGCGTTCCGCGGTCGTTCCGGCAAAAACGTCTCGGAGAACTTGCCTGCGATGCGAACCGATGACAATAAGTTCGACATTGATATCATGACTCGTCCGAACGATCCCCTCGAATGCCGAGGCGGACATGATTCGGGCATTGCAAGCTACGCCATCGGTCTGCCGGATCGTTTCAGAGAGCTTTTCTAAAAGTTCGTATGCGGCCTTTTCCTCCAGTTCGGTCATGTGAGCCGGCTGATCGTCGTCGACGACGTGAAGCAGAAGCAATTCCAAGTTGAATTGTTTAGCGAGGAGCGTGGCTCGCCGGATCGCCCGATCGGACCGTGTCGAAAAATCAGTCGCTAAAAGGATTCGTTTCATGTCTTCCCTGGCATGTTGTAATCCCGCTGCGTAAGTAATCTGTTGCACGGAATAGGCGGTTGCGCCTTGATGATCGTCAAACGGCCATTTCCCAGCCGCACATACTTTAGAACAGCCGCTTAGCCCTATCGCATAAGTCGATGCGGGCTTTTCCTGGCCGGATCGCCATTCGAACGATAATCATTTAATGGCAGTGAAGCATGGATACCATCGAGATCGAGCTCCGAAGCGACTTCCATTCGGAAACCGCCCAGACAACGCTGTCAGCTATGAAAAGCTCCAGGAGCGGGCTTCCTCTCCAAGAAGCAGCAAAGCGTTACGCGCGCCATGGAGCCAACAAACTCCCTCAGCAGGAAAGGCCGGGAATCGTTCGGCGCTTATTGCTGCAATTCCACAATTTGCTGATCTATGTTCTGGTTGCGGCTGCTATCATGTCCTTGCTTCTTGGGCATGTCATCGACACGATCGTTATCTTTGGCGTTGTGCTCATCAACGCGCTGATCGGGTTGATACAGGAGGGCCGGGCCGAGCAGGCCCTCGAAGCGATCAGAAGCATGATCGATCCCAAAGCCGCCGTTCTCCGCGCGGGTCGCCGAGTGACCGTTCCTGCCGAGGAGATCGTGCCTGGGGATATCGTTCTTCTCGAAGCGGGGGACCGTGTGCCCGCCGATTTGCGCCTCATCCATGCGCGCAATCTGAAAATCGACGAGGCGATCCTGACCGGCGAGTCGGTCGCTGTGGATAAGGGCGTCGACCCGGTCGCGAAGCAGTCAGCGCTTGGCGACCGCTCATCACTGGCCTTTTCTGGCACATTCGTGGCGGCGGGACAAGGAGCAGGCGTTGCGATCGGTACGGGCAGCGACACGGAGCTAGGCCGGATCACAGGGTTGCTTAGCTCGGTCGAAGCGTTAAAAACGCCGCTAATCCGCCAAATGGACGGCTTCGCCTGGCAGTTGACGCTGATCACACTGGCCATTTCGGCGCTTACTTTCATTTTTGCTTATCTGGCGCGTGGCTACTCGACAGACGAAGCGTTCATGACAGTTGTCGGGCTCACGGTAGCGGCAATCCCGGAAGGTCTGCCCGCGATCATGACCATTACACTTGCCATCGGCGTTAGGGCGATGGCCTCACGGAACGCGATCATCCGGAGACTGCCAGCAGTTGAAACGCTCGGTTCCGTCTCGGTGATCTGCTCCGATAAGACCGGCACGCTGACGCGCAACGAGATGACTGTGCGGGCTCTTGCGACGGCGGCCGGTAGATACCGGATCGATGGCGTCGGATATGAACCCACAGGCGCGTTGACGATGAATGGGCGTGACGCCAATCCGTCCGAAGATCGCGTCCTGCGCGATCTGATCCGTGCCGCCGTACTGTGTAACGACGCCGAAATCCGCGAGACGGAAAAGGGGTGGATAGCCGATGGCGACCCCATGGAGGGCGCTCTCGTAACGCTCGCCGCCAAGGCCGGCCTTGAAGCGGGCGCTGTCCGCGCTGATTTCCGTCGTAGGGATGAAATTCCCTTCGATGCACAGCACCGTTTCATGGCGACGCTGCATGACGGCGAGGGCGACGAAGCGGTGATTGTCATCAAAGGCGCACCTGAACGCATCCTTGAGATGTGCGTGCTCGAACGTCACACCGACGGAGACCGCCCACTCGATGCGAGCTCCTGGTGGCGCGAGGCGGACCGGCTTGCCGGGAAAGGGCAGCGTGTACTGGGCTTTGCGGTCAAGCACGCACAGGCGGAGCTATCATCGCTGGACTTTTCGGATGTCGATGGGGAGGCTGTGCTGCTGGGTTTCGCCGGCTTCATAGACCCGCCGCGCGAAGAAGCAAGGCAAGCGGTCGCCGAGTGCCAGACGGCTGGCATTCGCGTGATCATGATTACGGGGGATCACGCTATCACAGCACAGGAAATCGGTCGCCAGCTCGGCCTGTCAGAGTGTCCGCGCGTATTGGCTGGGCGGGATTTGGACGGGATGGACGATGCCGGGCTTGCCGACGCTGTCGAAAGGACCGATGTGTTTGCCCGGACGACCCCAGAGCACAAGTTGCGTCTCGTGCGAGCGTTGCAGTCGAAAGGGCTCGTCGTGGCTATGACAGGCGACGGCGTCAACGACGCTCCGGCGCTGAAACAAGCCGACGTGGGCGTGGCGATGGGACGCAAGGGGACAGAAGTCGCAAAAGAGGCGTCCGAAATGGTTCTGGCGGACGATAATTTTGCCTCCATCGTGGCGGCCGTGCGTCAGGGGCGAACTGTTTATGATAATATCATGAAAGTGATCGCCTGGACGCTGCCGACCAATGGCGGCGAGGCGCTGACGATCCTTGCCGCGATCGCTCTCGGCCTTACACTTCCAATTACGCCAGTCCAAATCCTTTGGATCAACATGGTCACGGCGGTTGCCCTCGGCCTTACCCTTGCTTTCGAGTCCCCGGAGCCTGGGTCAATGAGACGACCCCCGCGGCGGCAGGATCAGCCTATCCTTTCCGCGGAGATGATCTGGCGCATCGCCTTCGTCTCGTTTCTGTTTGTCGCCGGCGCGTTCGGGGTATACTACTGGGCGAAATCCAAAGGTTTATCTGTTGAGGAAGCGCGAACACTGGTCGTGAACACCATCGTAGTAATGGAAATCTTTTATCTGTTCAGCGTCCGTTATGTCCATGGCAGCTCGCTGACGTTGGAAGGCGTTTTGGGCACGCCGGCGGTTCTGATGGGCGTCGGGATCGTTATCGCGGCTCAACTTGCATTAACGTATCTCCCTTTCATGAACGCGATTTTCCAAACCCGGCCTGTGTCCGCCGCCGATGGGCTTGTCGTCATCGGGGTAAGCATTGGCATGCTCATATTCGTCGAGCTGGAAAAGCTGGTGCGGCGCGGCTTCACCCAACAACAGTGAGGCAAGGTGTTTGGCTCTGACGAGCTTGGGTTTCTAAGCAGAGATTCTCTGGTCGCCCAACGGAT
>CAYVJO010000071.1:0-326 GCA_964451735.1 uncultured Hyphomicrobiaceae bacterium
TTTTTCTCGGTGCGACCGGAGTCTGGTATGTCGTATCAAGCGATTTGATCGCGGCTGTGATTGTCAGCGCTTTCCTTGGCGCGATGATCACTTTCGTAGCAACGCGAGGGCGCACGGCCGCGCTTCTACGTTCCACGCTTGAGCTTCGCGATGGGACGGAGCTGCTTCTGCGCGATGGGCGCGCCGCGCTGCTCTACTGGAACCTGGTCAAGGGCGAGCTGTGCTGGTCGGAGTCGCTGTTCACGATGATCGGCAGGGCCCTGCGGCAATGTCAGACGCATCTGGAGCAGCGAGAAGAAGGCGACCGCATGATCTTGTTGGTGTCC
>CAYVJO010000071.1:336-8282 GCA_964451735.1 uncultured Hyphomicrobiaceae bacterium
CGGATGCTCTATCGCGACATGCGCGATCTTTTGCATCCGGACGACGATCTGTACGAAGTCATCGAGCGCCATATCCGCAACGGCGAGGAAGAGGTTCGCACGAGCTTCCGTCTGCGCGAGCGCGATGAGGGGCGTTGGATCTGGTTCGACATGCGGGGGAGAATCCGTCGCCGGGGAGAGAACAGCCCACCGATTCTGATAGCAGTCGTCACGGACGTCACCGAGGAGCGTCAGAAACAGATCGAGGATGTGGACACCGCCGCGCGCCTGCGCGACTCGATCGAGGCGATCTCGGAAGCCTTCGTGCTTTGGGACAATCGAGATAGGCTCGTGGTCTGCAACCGGAAATTCAAGGCGATCTATAAGATCCCCAACCGGCTGCTCGTTCCAGGAACGCCCTACGAGGCAATCACAAAAGAGGCGCGCGAGTCTTTGCTGCAAGGGCCGCGAAACGCCCATGGCGAGCGCAAGCAAGGGCCGAGTACTTATGAAGCGGAGGTCAGCGAGGATTGCTGGCTGCATATTGGAGAGCGCCGGACCGAGGATGGCGGCTTCGTAAGCGTCGGAACCGACATTACCGCTTTGAAGCAGAGTGAACAATGTCTGGCCGAGCGGGAAATGGAGCTTAAGGCAACAGTTTCCGATCTGGAGGCTTCGCGCATCAAGCAGGAAACGCAAACGCGCCAGCTGTTTGAGCTGACCAATAAATACGCCGCTGAAAAAGAGCGCGCGGAAGCTGCGAATAGGGCTAAATCAGAATTTCTCGCCAATATCAGCCATGAGCTGCGCACCCCGCTCAACGCTATTATCGGCTTTTCGGAGATGATGCATCAGCAGCTTTTCGGTCCCCTCAGCCACAAAAAATACATTGAATATGCGCGTGATATTCAACAGAGCGGGCAGTATCTCCTGGAAGTGATTAATGATATCCTCGATATGTCGAAGATAGAGGCCGGACGGATGACGCTGGCGCTTGAGCCGTTTAATGTTGGCGAGGTCGCAGCCGAAAGCATACGTGTGGTCCAGCAGGTCGCGCAGGCCCGCAATATTCTTCTCAAGACGGCGGGCAATCAGGGGATTGAGGTCGATGGCGACCGGCGCGCCCTCAAGCAAGTGCTAATCAACCTTTTGTCCAATGCTGTGAAATTTACGCCTGTCGGAGGCGAAGTCACGCTGCGCGCCTATCGTTACCGCGGCACGATCCGGATCGCTATCAGCGACACGGGCGTCGGCATCCCGCGCCACGAGATCGCCAAGCTCGGACGGCCTTTCGAGCAGGTCGAAAACCAGCTCACCAAGGGCCACAGGGGCACCGGGCTCGGCCTTGCAATCTCGCGCTCGATCCTCGAAATGCACAATGGCCGGCTTGAGATCAAGAGTCGCCTCGGCGAAGGAACGACTGTGACTTGCATTTTGCCTGGCGCACACGATACGACAGCTATCGACAGTAAAGCCGCTTGAGCGTAAACAACGCGTTGATGCCGATTGCCGGGCATCTGATGTAACGAGGCCGTTGATGGATATTCCGAGCTTTGAGCCCGACGCGGAGCCGGCCACGCCTGAGCGGACCTCGCTGATTGTCGGGAGGCTCGCCGCTAAAGCGCAGCATGGCCGTATCGATATTGGCATGATCGTCGATGCGCTTTACGACCGGAGCTTTGGCGTCATCATTATCCTGTTCGCCTTGCCCAACGCCATTTTTCCTGTCGCGTGGGTGCTAGGCACGCCGATTCTTCTTTTTACGATCCAGATGGCGCTTGGCCGGCAGGAGCCTTGGCTACCGAACTTCATGAGACGCCAAAGTCTTAATCAGGAGATCTTCGCCCGGATCATTCGCTATGTGGTCTATTATCTCACGAAAATCGAAGCATGGCTGAAGCCGCGCTGGAATTTTCTGACCACCAATGCGATGGAAAGGGTCATTGGTGTCTATATGTCGCTGCTGACGATCGTTTTGCTCGCGCCGGTTCCCTTCGGCAATGCGCTGCCGGCGTTCGGGCTCGGCATCATGGCTGCGGGCCTTCTTCAGAAAGATGGACTTGCGATTGTGGTAGGTGCTGTTATCGGCCTTTTAGGCGCAGTCTATGTCTTTGCAGTCATCGGCGGGATCTGGGCGGCGGCACAAGCAATTTTCGGGATTTGAACCTCCCATATCAAAGCAGCTCCCGCCCTGAGGTCATCGGTCTGTGCAGTGCGGCTTCAACTTCCCCCGCCCAAGGCTGCGCGCGCGGATTTAACGACTTCGTCCGCTATGCGCGCCTGGCCCTCTGCCGTGGGATGGAACGCGCCGCCATATGTGCTGGCAAGAAAAAGCTGGAAAGGCGGCCAATGACGGCGGGCGATCGTCTTCAAAGCGCCGGTGAACAATCTGCTGCAATTCGCTCCGAAATTCGATATGGCTCCAGCGTGCGTATGAGAGCTCATGAAGGCGTCGTTCGGCGTCCGAAACCAACGCTGTCTGGACGCGTAAGAAGGATAGAGAGATGGGGCGTAAGGCGTCCACGCGCCGTCTTTGTAGCGCGGAAAGCCAAGGGTTTCGGCAGGATCGCCCCCATTGCTTGCACATAGCCCATGTGCTCGGAAATCATCGCGGAAGCCATCGACGAACGTCCAGTCACGTTCCGAAAAACTTGCGAGCGCGCGGTTCAATTCGGTTGAAAACTCTTCCGCCTTTCCAACTTTTGCCGCGTCGAGTTGAAAGGGAGGGAAAACTTCCATGCCCTTCGACCCGCTGCACGCGCTGACACCGTCAGCTGCGTAACCGAGATTGGGATATCCGGTCATGATTACCTTGCCGCCGTTGCCTGCGTCGAGAAGCAACTCAAGCGCGAATTTCATACCATCCAGCCGTTTTTTCAGAAGATCCATTCGCTTGCGGGCGCGCTCGACGCCATACACCGAGTTCATCTGCTGGCCAAGCGTCCTGTAAATGCTCGCCCCGCTCAAAATGCTATCGGCCACCAACGGGACGAAACCGACATCGTTACCCCCGACCGAAAGGAATATCAGATCGATCGGACGCTTCAACGCCGGCTTGGTCCGTCCGCCGCCCGACTCGGTCTTGCAGCGCATAATCTGCATCTCACTTTCGGCGATCCCGCGAAGTTCGGGCATACGCTGAATGATTGCGGCAGGCATCGGCGCCGTTCTGATCTCAGAGCCGCACAATTCGCGGGACAGGGCCGAAATCTGGCCTGGCACGGAGAATTGCTCGCCAGCTGTGCATTCCCTCACCGGCATGTTCAGAAGAATGCCTTGCGCGATCTCTGCGCCACTGCAACTGAAGCTTAGGAAAGTGACGGCGCGCTTGGGGTCTTCGAGAGCAAGCTGCAAGGCCGCACGCAACTGATGCGAGTAGAGCGAGCGGTGGCATTCCCTGTCCCACCAGCGCGCGCGCTCCTTCTGAAAGGCGGCGTTAGAAAATTTTGTCCAGTCCCCCGAGCGCGCCGGGTAACCGTCGAGCGATTTCTTATCCCCGCTCGCTGCAAGCTCGATCTTGCCATAATCATGCGTGCGGCTGTCATTGAACCGTACCGGATGGTCCGGATTACCTTCGCCGGCGCCGAAGCTGTCCCCCATGCCCACGATCAGAACATCGCGGATCTTAATGTCCGCTACGATTTCCGAGAAACCGCCTTCTGGCTTCACCATTAACCGGGCGCCTTGCGGATAGGGGACATCGAACGCCGTCTGCGCGTCGCAATTGGAGGTCTTGCGCGCCAGCATTTCGCCCGCGCGGCTTTCGAGCCGCCACTGGCAAACGCCGCTTGCTCCGCTCAGTTGAAACAGGTCCCAAAAATTGCGATTTGCACTTAGCTTGGCCTGAATCCGATGGCTTTTGGGCAATATATAGTCCGCGCATGCGGTATAGCGATCAGCGTCCTGGTCATAACATGTTTGGTTGAACATTGTTTCCGCCCAACCGCGTGAGCCGAATTTTTCGGCCAGCTTCCGTTCTGCCGTCAGGACCGGAGCGCGGCGTTCTCCAGCGCTCAGGCGCCGATAGATCTCTTCGTGCAATTCGGTGTGTTTAGGGTTCTTGAACAAACGGAACGGATTCTCCAACCGCCATTCGATCGTATCCGCCGCCCGTGCATGCTGGAGCGGCAAAGCAAACAACGCTATCGCTGCGACAAGCGATATGAACAATAATGCCGACGCACGTGCCATACCTACCCCCTCGTCAAGACCGCCCACGCCGTCTTAACGCATGGCCTTGCCGCATTGCAACACCTGCGTCGGATCATAAGGAATTGTGCAATGCGAAGACGTCTTCCAACGAAAAGCGAAAGATTTTTCGCGCCGCCTTCCCTATGATCTCCAAAAGATTATGAAAGAGGCGTTTGTCGGCATGTATCCGGTCCAAGATCGTATGAAGGGATTCAATATTGACGAGTGATCGCTGGTCTAGGCGCAGGTTGATGGCTGCGATCATGGTGGCGGCGGGCGGTTTAGCCGCGCGTCCATTGACGCCGCGTGCGGCCGAAGCTGCTGATCCCTCACCCAGTTGGGGCTTCGAAGGCGTTACCGGCCCGGACCACTGGAGCGAATTGTCGCCCGGCTATGCCCCTTGCCAGTTCGGTGTCGAGCAGAGCCCGATCGACCTGATCGATGCAACAAGGCTGACAGGACCTGGCGCGCTTCTAACGGATTACCGGCGGGTCTCCGCGCAAATCATTCGCAAAAGCTGGACAGTTGAGGTCTTGTTCGGTGGCAATTCCGCAATCCTGATAAGTGGTAAGCCGTTTCTTTTGGAGCGTTTGCATATCCGTCGGCCCGCCGAGCATCTCCTCTCGGGCCGTGCTCTGGAGATGGAATTGCAGTTCACCCACAGGGCTGGAGACGGATCGATTGCGATGATGGGCGTTTTCGTGCGACAGGGACGCAAGAACGATCTGCTCGATTGGATATTGCATAATGTTCCGGGAGAGGCAGCGGGAAAATCGCCAGTTCTGGAAGTCAATCCGGAAGAGTTGCTCCCTTCTTTGCCGGAAAACGTCATTCAGCGCCCCTATTACCGCTACAAGGGTTCTTTGACCGTGCCACCTTGCAGCGAGGACGTCATCTGGATCGTCTTCAAAGCCCCGATGGAAGCCGCTGCGAGGCAGATTCGCGACTTTGCAGGGCTATTCCCACCTAATGCGCGTCCGGCCAAAGCGATCGATCAGCGCACATTGTTCCAATATGATGGCTGACTGGATTGTCGGAAAATATAGAAATGGCGCCGGTCGTAATGCCAGTTCGCGCGCTCTGTGAAAGCGACCAGCTCCCTTAATGGATGTCTCTTCGCCCCCATTCCACGAACGGGTCCTTCAAAAGGCGCAGCGAATTGAAATCTACTTCATCGGCCGCATCGGATCCAATAAGGCAATCGCTGAGCCTTTGCCGCAAATCGCTCTCGTCCATGCCAACACCGATGAAGACCAGTTGCTGACGCCGATCGCCATAGGCTTTGTGCCATAGGCTTTCTAACGCCTTGGCGCTGCGCGCGTCATCAGGCCAGTCCTGTCTAGGCACAGCTGCGCGCCACAGACCCAGTGGCGCCGTACGCACGATAGGACCCGCATGGCTCAATTCACCAACATAGTCCGGGCGTGTCGCCAGCCAAAAATATCCTTTTGCACGGACCACGCCTTTCCAGGATGAGCCAATAAATTCATAAAATCTTTCAGGATGAAACGGCGCGCGTGCTTGGAAAACGAAGCTGGAAATACCGTACTCTTCCGTTTCTGGAACATGATCCTGAAAGCCGTAAAGCTCTTTCGCCCAGAGCGGGTTGAGTTGGGCGCGCTCAAGATCGAAGCTTTTTGTCTCAAGCAGATATTCGAGCGGCACCTTGCCGAACCGGGCTTCGACGATCCTCGCATCGGGATTAAGCGCGGCAACCACTTTGCGGACGATGTCAAGCTGGCCGGCATCGACTAGATCGATCTTGTTCAAGACGATCACATTGGCGAACTCGATCTGCTCAACTAGCAAATCGACGAGCGTCCTTTGGTCATCCTCGCCGAGAGATGAGCCGCGATTGTGAAGTAGGTCGCGCGATGAATAATCCTTGAGCAAGGCATTCGCATCGACCACTGTAACCATCGTGTCGATGTGCGCCACATCTGCAAGGCTCTCGCCATTCTCATCGCGGAATTCGAAAGTCGCCGCCACAGGTAGCGGTTCGGATATCCCCGTCGACTCGATCAACAGATAATCGAAGCGGTCTTCTTCGGCGAGCCTGCGGACCTCCTTGAGGAGATCCTCACGCAGCGTGCAGCATATGCAACCATTGCTCATTTCGACGAGCGCTTCATCCGTTCGCGACAGATTTGCGCCGCCGTTCCGGATGAGGTCGGCATCGATATTGACTTCGCTCATATCATTGACAATGACCGCGACCCTGCGTCCTTTCCGGTTATTGAGGACCTCGTTCAGCAGCGTGGTCTTTCCGGCGCCGAGAAAGCCCGATAAGACACTGACTGGGAGTTTTTTGATCATGAAGCGGATCTCTGCAATGTTACTAAGTTACATTACAATGCCGCTCTTAAGCGCCAATAACAAGCCAAATGTTACTTTGTTACATAAATATTGAGGTTGTTTCGGACGGAGGGTGTTGACCGGCCAAATCTGTTGCTTCATTTGATGGAAACAGAATGCGATACGAATTTTTCATCAGCATTCTGTGGGGAAAGTCACCCAACGCATTGGGGCTACTGCGACCCAAAATTCATCTACACACGGCGCGGACACCTTCAGGAACACCCCCCGATGGCGTGCTGATGAGCAATGCGCATTCCGCCTCATCACCATTCTTGAAATTGCGTGTTACGCCGACAGGCTGCGCATCTTCACTCGCCAATGTCAAACCCCTGGCCTTGAAACACGCCTCAACCCGCTCCGCGATCGCCCCGACAAGCGCGCGTGCCGAAGCGTTTCCGGGTGGTGCTATAAATGTGCAATCCTTATCGCTCTCACAATTCGCGTTTAGTCCTGGCGTTGCGCCATAGTCCTTTTTGAGGTCCGCTATGCAAGCTGGCGGCGAGGCTTGGGCCAGGCACGAAGCCGTCGAGAAGGCGAGAACTGTGGCGGCGATTACTCCAGCTGACGCAATGCGGCTATTATGCGCTAGGGATATCAAAGCTCGTCTCCTCATCATGCGCATCGTCAACGCAGATTCATGACAATGATTGATGCTATATATGTGAGCTTCAGGCGTTGCGTTCAATTGAACCGGGCTAAAGTATATGGGCTGTCCAGCGAGAACGCAGGGATTTCAATCTGAAAGCTCTCCCCATCCTCGCTCTCCATCGTATACCAGCCCATCATGATGCCGGAGGGTGTCCGCAGTGGCGCTCCGCTTGTGTAGCGAAAGCTCTCGCCAGGATCGAGACTGGGCTGCTCGCCTATAACGCCCGCGCCTCGCACTTCCTGCATGCGCCCAGCCGAATCGGTAATTTGCCAGTGCCGGGACATAAGCTGGACGCGATCGCGCCCGCCATTGAAAATATCGACTGTGTAAGCCCAGAAATAATAATCACGCAGTGGCGAGGATTCCTCCTCCATAAAATTGGGGACGACCCTTACCGTAATGTCACGCGTTGTTGCTTCATACATGACCGGCGATCTCCCGCCGCATTCCGCGCGGCTCAGGTATAAGCGGCGCGAAACGCTCGATCCAAATCTTCCATCAGATCGGCCGGATCTTCGAGCCCAACCGAAAGACGAAGCATATTATCACCGATACCCATAACCGCCCTTACCTCCGGCGTGAAGCGTTGATGCGTCGTTGTCGCAGGATGGGCGATCAAACTTTTTGCGTCGCCCAGATTATTGGAAATTTTAATGATTTTCAGCGCGTTCATGACACGGAAAGCGATGGCTTTACCCCCGTTTACCGTAAAACTCAGCAAGGTTCCACCAGCGCTCATTTGCCGTCTGGCGAGGGCGTCATGGGGGAA
>CAYVJO010000071.1:8292-9929 GCA_964451735.1 uncultured Hyphomicrobiaceae bacterium
GTCCGGGGTACAGCACAGTTTCGACTCCGTCTCGCTCGGCGAGAAAATCGGCGAGCCTTGCAGCCGTTGCCACCATACGTTCGACCCGGAGCGGCAATGTCTCCAAACCCTTGAGCAAGACCCACGCGTTGAACGGACTGAGACAAGGTCCAGTCTGACGCAGATAAACCTTTAAATAATCGGCCACGAAACGTTCGCTGCACAAAATGACCCCGCCCAGACATCGGCCCTGTCCGTCGATATGCTTTGTCGCGGAATAAACAACGATATCCGCGCCAAGTGAGAGCGGCTTTTGGAGGATGGGTGTTGCGAACACATTATCGACGATGAAAAGCGCTCCGCAATCCTTGGCTATGGCTGCGATTGCTGCGAGATCGACCAGTTCCAGCGTTGGATTGGCGGGCGTTTCGCAAAAAAAGGCGCGCGTATTGGGCTGTACAGCTTTCGCCCAGGCGCTCGGGTCGCGCCCGTCGACGAGGGTGCAGCTTACACCGAAGCGCGGCAGTAGCTCCTCGATGACATATCTGCAGGAGCCGAACAGGACCCGCGAGGCGACAACATGGTCCCCAGTTTTCATATAAGAGAAAAACGTCGCCGTGACGGCAGCCATGCCCGAGGCTGTCGAGCGGGCTGCCTCGGCCCCCTCAAGCAAGGCCATGCGCGTCTCTAACATAGACAGAGTCGGGTTCGAATAGCGCGTATAGATGAATCCATCCTGCTCGCCATTGAACCGCAGCTCGGCGTCGTCAGCGCTCTCATAAACGAAGCCGGAATTGAGGAACATCGCCTCGGAGGTCTCGCCGAACGGCGTGCGAAGCGTGCCGCCATGAACGAGAGTCGTCGCCTGCCGCCAGCTTGCCGGGGTTGGGTCGTCCACATCATGTGTCATAAAGTGCGCCTTTCGACAGACAGGCCGGATAGGAGCCGGCCTAGAATTATCAGGCGCGGCCTTTTTAGCGAGTTTTTTAACGTGGCTGCAAGCCGGCCAGCCAAATCACCACGTAACAAACGGATTAAGCCGAAGCCGGGGCATGGCGTCAAGGGGAGAGAAGCTAAAACATATGTGGCCGTTCCTCTTGGCGCGAAAACCGGCATCGGCGAGCGGTTCGACTCCCCGGTCGATACCGCTAAGCGCCCCGCCGGATGAGCGCCAGTATTTCCTGGGCGGCAATGCCAGGCAGCGCGCGGCCCTCGCGGACGTCCCGCTCCAAATCCGAAAGCCGCGATTTGACTGCGGGCGCACCCAATAGATCACAGCGCAGACGATCCTCGATCAGTTCGTGCATCCAGGCAACGGCCTGGTCGCGCCGGTTCGCCTGGAGTGCACCGGACGCCAGCATGACCTCGCGATGGCGCCGGATCGCCGACCAAAGGGCGTCGAGCCCTTGGTTTTCTTTCGCCGAAATCGTCATGGCTTCGGGGCGCCAGTCATCTTTGCGGCTGGTCAGAATATGTAGAGCGGCGCTGTAATCGGCAGCGGTCGATTTCGCTTGCGAGGCGAGGTCTCCGTCCGCCTTGTTAATTGCAATGAGATCGGCGAGTTCAATGAGACCTTTCTTCAAACCCTGCAATTCGTCCCCAGCGGCCGGCAGCAGCAGGACAAGGAAGAAATCGACCATGCTCTCCACGGCGTTCTC
>CAYVJO010000072.1:0-2009 GCA_964451735.1 uncultured Hyphomicrobiaceae bacterium
ATCGCCTTTACGGACGGGAAGCACAGCGTAGCGAATGCTCTGCTGATGCGGAACATCTTAAGCTATGCCTGCGATTTCGATGCGCTGATCGTACATTTTACCGAAGATCCGAACTTGGCTGCAGTAGGCGTCATGAATGAAGGCGAGGTTTCCGCCGGTCTCGGGCTGCCGGGCATTCCCGCAGAGGCTGAGACTATGATGATCGAACGCGATCTGCGTCTTGCTGCCTTGACTGGCGGACGGTATCACGCCGCGAGCATCTCATGCGCCGCCTCTCTAGAGGCGATTCGTGCGGCTCGCCGCCTCAAGCTGAATGTTACCTGCAGCGTCAGCATCAATCACTTGACTCTGAATGAAAATGACATCGGCTCCTACCGCACCTATTTCAAGATCAAGCCGCCGCTCCGGCCCGAAAACGACAGGCAGGCGATGGTGGAAGGGGTTCGCCTAGGGGATATCGACGTGATCGTTTCTGCGCATGATCCCCAGGATGTGGATGTCAAACGCCGTCCCTTTGCCGAAGCCGCCGATGGGGCCTTGGGCGTAGAAACGCTTCTGCCAGCCGCGTTACAGCTTTATCACAATAGCGGGTTAGGCCTGCGGGAGTTGCTTGCCGCAATGACTTGCCGGCCGGCCCGCCTTTTGGGGCTGCCCGGAGGAGAGCTTGCGGTGGGCGCACCTGCGGACCTTGCGATCGTGGACCTCGAAACACCCTGGCGCGTCGAAGCGGCCGAGTTGGCGTCAAAATCGAAAAACTCTCCTTTCGACGAACATGTGCTACAAGGTCGCGCAATTCAGACGTTCGTGGCGGGCCGCTGCGTTCACAAATATATGGAGAAATTCGTAAAATGCTGAAAACACGTTGAAAATGAGGATAGCCCGGGATGAGTTTCGCCAGCGCCCAAATCGACTTGCCGGCCGTGATCGCGGCGCTGATGTTCGGCTATGCGCTCGGATCGATCCCGTTCGGCTTTATCGTAACGCGGCTGGCCGGTCTTGGCGATATTCGTACGATCGGATCGGGCAATATTGGCGCCACCAATGTTTTGCGCACTGGGAAAAAGGGACTTGCTGCACTTACTCTTATCGCCGATTTCGGTAAAGGGCTAGCGGCGGTCTTCTCGGCGGCCAACTGGAGCCCGGAGGCAGGTCTGATAGCCGGACTTGGCGCGTTTCTCGGCCATCTCTTTCCGTTTTGGTTGAAATTCAGGGGTGGTAAGGGCGTCGCAACCTATATCGGCGTTTTGGCGGGAGCCGCTCCGCCAGCCGCGCTCGCCTTTGCCGGGATCTGGCTCAGCGTGGCGGCCTTGACACGCTATTCCTCGCTTTCGGCCCTTACCGCTTCTGCTCTGACCCTCGTCATTCTCGCTCTGCGGCGGGATTGGGCCGAACTAGGGCTTTTCACTGTGCTGACAAGTCTTATCTTTCTTCGCCATCATGAGAATATTTCGCGTCTCATGGTGGGTAAGGAAAGCAAAATTGGCGGAGGACAACAATGACAGCCTGGCCGCGGGCGGCAGCGCCGTCGGGCCGGTTCGGCTAAGCAATGCCGACAAACGTGACTGGATGCGCTTGATCCGGACGGACAGGATCGGGCCAGTTACCTTTCACGAGCTGATCGCGCAATTTGGCAGCGCAGCCTCCGCAATCGAAGCTGTTCAGGAGCTGGGCCGCCGGGGCGGTGGCGCGCCATCGCTGAAAATACCATCCGCTGCGTCTGCGGACTGCGAGTTGGAAGCCGCCGAGAAGGCTGGCGCACATCTTCTTGCTTCGTGCGAAAGCCTCTATCCGCAGCTATTAAAGCATATTCCCGCGCCGCCGCCTTTGCTCTATGCGAGGGGAGACCCGCAGCTTGCCGAGCGAAACACAGTCGCGATCGTCGGGTCGAGGAACGCTTCCGCGGTCGGCCGGCAACTCACCGCGGAAATCGCGCGGGATCTGGGTAACGCCGGCGCGGTTATCGTGTCCGGACTTGCCAGAGGGATCGACACCGCAGAACATGAAGCCGC
>CAYVJO010000072.1:2019-6986 GCA_964451735.1 uncultured Hyphomicrobiaceae bacterium
CTCGACACGGGAACGATCGCCGTCATTGCGGGCGGCATAGATAGTGTCTATCCCCCGGAAAACGCGGCGCTGCAAGACGCGATCGCTGAGAGAGGGTTGCTGCTCAGCGAAAGCCCGCCAGGCTTCTCGCCGCGCGGACAGGATTTTCCTCGGCGTAACCGGATCATTTCGGGGGTCTCTTCCGGAGTTATTGTCGTTGAGGCTGCAACGAAATCCGGCTCGCTGATTACGGCGAGACTGGCGCTCGAACAGGGCCGGGAGGTGTTCGCCGTGCCTGGCCACCCGCTCGACCCGCGCGCGAGTGGAACCAATAAGCTGATCAAGGCTGGCGCCTGTCTTGTAACATGCGCCGAGGATGTTCTTTCCGAACTTTTTGGCGCCTTTTCCCGCATCCGCGACGTGAAAGAGGCCGGTCAGAGAGCGCCGTTCAAACATGACGCTCCCGGCATTTGCATTACGCCGGATCCGCCTGCAAGCAAGGATTGCGAGGCGATTCTTGCTGCGCTCAGTTTAACGCCTATTCCTGCAGACAGTCTGCTTCGCCAGACCGGCCTAACGCCGCGCAGCCTGACAGTTGCGCTTCTTCAACTTGACCTCGCCGGCTATATCGACCGCCATCATAACGAGTGCATATCCCTGAAGCCGGGCCAAAAAGTCGGTTTCTAATGCGGCCATATGGGGAAATGCGTGTTAGGGGGTTAGTCGGCTTGGCGCTCTTGAGTTTGAATTTTCGCCTCCTCAGCCGCAACTTGTATAAGGTAAGCTAAAAATGTTAGTCCTGCCCTAGCGGCAAGATCTCTCAATTCATTCAAGATGTCTGCTGAATATTCAGCTACAGCCTTTGCATTGGCAGGGAAATCCGATGAGTCTATATCTGACATTTTTTTAGTTTTCTCAAAATTTTCAATAGAATAATTTTCGGATTGACTGATGTTTGGGCTACCTAACATTGGATTTCCTTTTTTATATTTTTTAGACATGGCAATAGCATAAGGTTGGAATTGTATATTCTTGATTTATAATAGTCAGCAAATACCCCCTTTGGTTGCACACCGCAAGACGTTTCAACCCTTATAAATCTCTATTTGACAGGTTGTGTCAGTTTCGACCTTACTGTAGCCCGCATGGGACCCATCCTGCCATAGCCAGACGCCCCCGAGAGGCGTAAAAGTTTTTCCTAATGATGGATTATACATATCAGCGCAGCAGATAAAGAAACCGGAATATCATATGAATATCGTCATCGTAGAGTCGGCGGCGAAGGCAAAGACGATCAATAAATATCTAGGGAGTGACTATAAAGTCATTCCGTCATTCGGTCATGTGCGCGACTTACCGCCTAAGGATGGCTCGGTGGAGCCCGAAAAAGACTTCGCCATGGCTTGGGCTATTGATGCAAATTCGATAAAGGTCGTGAACGAAATCGCGCGTGCCGTTAAAGGGGCTGAGCGCTTGATCCTCGCCACCGACCCGGATCGCGAAGGCGAGGCCATCTCCTGGCATTTATTGCAGATCCTGGAGGAAAAACGCGCGCTCAAAGGCGTCCATGTGGAGCGTGTGGTCTTCAACGCCGTCACCAAAGATGCTGTCAAAGAGGCGTTCTCTCATCCGCGCCAAATCGACGCTCCGCTTGTCGACGCCTATCTGGCCCGCCGTGCCCTCGATTATCTGGTTGGCTTTACGCTATCTCCAGTGCTCTGGCGCAAACTGCCGAGCGCCCGCTCGGCAGGCCGTGTGCAATCGGTTGCCTTGAGGCTCGCCTGCGTGCGGGAAACGGAGATCCAGACTTTTGTGTCGCGCGAATATTGGACGATCGGCGCCCTGCTCGGTGCAGGCAAGGGCGAGGAATTTGAGGCGAGACTCGTCGCCGCTCTCGGCCAGAAGCTTGAAAAGTTCGATATCGCGAACGAAGCAGAGGCGTTGAAGCTGAAAGCCGCGCTTGAGGCGTGCGATTTCAGCGTGCGCTCCGTTGATGTCAGCGGCTACAAACGCAACCCGTCCGCGCCATTTACAACCTCCACTTTACAGCAGGAAGCCTCACGGAAGCTCGGATTTTCCGCGCGCCAGACCATGCAGATCGCCCAGCGTCTTTATGAAGGGGTCGATATCGGCGGGGAAACCGTTGGGCTGATCACTTATATGCGAACTGATGGCGTTCAAATCGTGCCGGAGGCGATTGCGCAATGCCGCGGCGTCATCTCGGCGCAATTCGGTGCCAACTACCTTCCTGGCAAGCCGCGTGATTATAAGACCAAGGCGAAAAACGCCCAAGAAGCGCATGAAGCCATCCGCCCCACCGATTTCAATCATTTGCCTCAGACGATGCAGCGCACGCTGAAGCCCGACGAAGCCGGTCTGTATAAGCTGATCTGGCAGCGCGCTGTCGCCAGCCAGATGGCAAGCGCCGAGCTGGAGCGGACCACCGTCGAGATCCAAGCCATCAGAGGAAGTGAAACCTATGGGCTCCGCACAACCGGATCCGTTGTTCTATTCGATGGCTTTCTGAAGCTTTATGAAGAGGGCGTTGATGACAAGGAGGCCGACGACGAAGCCAGGCTTCCTAAGCTGAACGCGCGCGACCGTCTTGCCCGCCGCGACATCAAGGCCGAGCAGCACCATACCGAACCGCCGCCGCGTTACTCGGAAGCCACTTTGATCAAAAAAATGGAGGAGCTCGGCATAGGACGCCCCTCCACCTACGCCACCACGCTCAATGTGCTCCGCGAGCGCGAATATGTTCGTTTCGAGAAAAAGCGGCTCATACCAGAGGATAAGGGACGGCTGGTTACCGCATTTCTGGAGAGTTTCTTCGAGCGATATGTTGAATATGATTTCACCGCCGATCTGGAGGGAAAGCTCGATCTCATCTCCGACGGCAAACTCTCCTGGAAAGAAGTCCTGCGGGATTTCTGGAAGGATTTTATCGCGGCGGTAAACAGCATCAAGGAGCTTCGCGTTTCCGAGGTCCTTGATGCGCTCAACGAAATGCTGGGCCCTTTTATTTTTCCAGCCAGGGCCGAGGGCGGCGACCCACGCAAATGTCCGTCTTGTGAAAATGGACAACTCGGCCTCAAGATCGGGAAGTTCGGTGCTTTCGTTGGCTGCTCGAACTATCCTGAATGCCGCTTCACGCGCCAGTTTTCCAACAATGTGAGCGATCAGGGCGAAACCGCGGCGGCGGCAGGTGACCAGGAACTTGGCGCTGATCCAGATAGCGGTCTCACCGTCTATCTCAAGACCGGGCGTTTCGGCCCTTACGTGCAACTCGGCGAGCCCTTAGAGAAAGGCGAAAAGCCCAAACGCGCCTCTATTCCGCGCGGACTGAATGCTGCCATCGACATTGATATGGCGCTCAAGCTTCTTGCGCTTCCCCGCGAAATCGGCACCCATCCGGAAACAGGCAAGCCTATCGTCGCCGGAATCGGACGCTACGGTCCATTCATCGAGCACGACAAGAAATATGCAAATCTCGACAGTCCGGATGAAGTGTTCAATGTCGGGCTCAACAGGGCCGTCAGCCTGTTGGCTGAACCGAAAAAAGGGCGTGCGCGCACGGGGCAAACGGCGATCAAGAGCCTCGGCGAACATCCAGGGCTCGGCGGGGAAATTCAGATCATGTCCGGGCGCTACGGACCATACGTCAAGCATGGTAAGGTCAATGCGACCATCCCAAAGGACGCCGATCCGGAGACCATTACCTTGGACGAGGCTGTGAAACTGATTGCCGCCCGCGCCTCGAACGGCAAGGCCGTCAAGCCCAAAGCCAAGCAAAAAAACGTCAAAGGCAAGGCAAAGACGCAATCGGCAAGCTCAGAGGCGCCGGCTTGAGCGAGACAAAGAAGCCCGCCGACAAACGCAAAAACGGTCAGCCGGATGAGTCCGGGCTTCCCAGCCGCGATGCGATTATGGAGTTCATCAAGGCCTCCCCGGCGAAAATCGGCAAGCGCGAGATTGCCCGGGCTTTCAATATCAAAGGCGAAAAGCGTGTCCAGCTCAAGCATCTGCTCCGGCAGCTTGCCGAGGACGGCCTGATCGCGAAGCGGCGCAAACGCCTTCGCGAACGCGCCGAGCTAGGCTCCGTCGCGGTTCTAGAAATGGCGGGCCAGGACGAGAATGGCGAGCTATACGCACACCCCATCGACTGGAGCGAGGATGCGGAAGGCCCGCCCCCGCGTGTCCTGATGCGGCTCAAGGCGGGCCGCGCCCCAGCGATTGGCGACCACGTCCTGTCCCGTATCGAGCCGATGGCGGAAATGGACGGCTTCAGCTACTTAGCGACGCCGATCAAGATCCTGCCTCGCGGGCGAACCCGCCAGCTCGGTATCTTCCGCAAGCTGAAAGATGGCGGTCTGATCGAACCGGTCGATAAGAAGCAACTGCGGGAATGGCGGATCGCATCCGGGGAGGCCGAAGGCGCCAAGGATGGCGACCTCGTCCGTTTCGAGGTCACGAGAACCGGTCCGGCAATGGCTCCCCGCGCGCGCATCGTGGAGCGTCTCGGCCATCCCGAGGGGGAACATGCTATCAGCATGATAGCGGTCGAAAATTACGGCCTGCCGAGCGTCTTTCCCGCTGCAGTCGCGGAGGAAATCACGCATCTGAAAGCGCCGGCACTGCGCGGCCGCGAGGATTTGCGCAAAGTTCCGCTGATCACCATCGATCCGTCCGATGCCAAGGATCATGACGATGCGGTCTGGGCCGCACCGGACGAGGATGAGGCCAATTCCGGGGGGGTCACCGTTCTGGTTGCCATTGCGGACGTTGCGCATTATGTCCGCTCTGGCACTACGCTCGATAAGGAAGCGCTCAAGCGAGGCAATTCGGTCTATTTCCCGGACCAGGTCGTGCCCATGCTGCCGGAGAGCCTTTCCAATGATCTGTGCTCGCTGAAGCCTGGGGTGGATCGCCCTTGTTTCGCCGTGCGCATGACATTCGATAGGGCAGGCCATAAAACAGGCCATCGCTTC
>CAYVJO010000072.1:6996-9914 GCA_964451735.1 uncultured Hyphomicrobiaceae bacterium
GGCATGATGCGCTCGGCCGCCAAGCTGTCCTACCAGCAGGCGCAGGCGGCGATCGACGGCCATCCCGACGAGACATGCGCCCCGCTGCTGGAACCCGTTCTCAAGCCTCTCTGGGCTGCCTATGAAACCTTGCGCTTGGCGCGCAACAAGCGTGGACCGCTGGAGTTGGATCTGCCAGAGCGAAAGATCGTCCTCGACAGCGAAGGCCGAGTGCTGCGCATCGTTACTCCCGAACGCCTCGATGCTCACCGCCTCATCGAGGAATTCATGATTCAGGCCAATGTCTCTGCCGCGGAAACGCTCGAAGCAGTGAAATCGCCGCTTCTCTACCGCATTCACGACGCGCCGGGCCAGGAAAAGCTCAAGGCGCTCGCCGAGTTCCTGGCCACGCTCGATGTGACTATGCCCAAGGCGGGGCTCGTGAAGCCCGAGCAATTCAATCGTATCCTCAGCCGGATGAAGGACACCGAGTTTGCCGAGCTCGTCAATGAAGTCATTCTGCGCTCGCAGGCCCAAGCTGAATATAGCGCCCAGAATCTGGGACATTTCGGTCTCAATCTGCGCCGATACGCGCATTTCACCTCACCGATCCGCCGTTATGCCGACCTGATCGTCCATCGCGCTCTGATCCGCGCCTTGAAGCTCGGCGCAGGCGGGCTTGCGGACGAGGAAATCGGCGAACTCGATGCCATCGCCGGGCACATCTCCCAAGCCGAAAGACGGGCCATGGCCGCCGAAAGGGAAACGGTGGACAGGCTGATCGCTACACATCTGGCCGGACGGATCGGGGCTACCTTCAACGGGCGTATCTCTGGCGTTACGCGCTCGGGCCTGTTCGTCAAATTGAACGAGACCGGCGCAGATGGCTTCATACCGATCTCGACAATCGGCAGGGATTATTACATCCATTCTGAAGCCGACCACGCGCTTGTCGGCGAGCGCACCGGCGAAAGCTACCGGCTCGGCGATCCGATCGAGGTGAAGCTTGTGGAAGCTCATCCCGCCGCGGGAGCTTTGCGGTTCCAGATCGTCAGCGAGGGGCGCTTCGACAGGAAGGTTCAGCGTCACAAGCATAAGCGCGCAACCGGAGGTAAACCGATGCGCCGCAAGCGATAGGCAATATGCCTGCTTAGGCCCGGCGCCCTGGCTGCGGACAAACCGCCGCCATTTCCTTTTAATGCCGACGGGGGTATGGTTCGCATATGCTGCAAATACAAACCCAGGATACCAGTCTTGAAAGCTTCGCACCGGCCTTGCCGCGCCGCAGCGTTTTTCAAGCGATGTTCCGCGGCGCACGAAAGCGCTGCCCCGCCTGCGGAACGGGCAAGCTTTTCCCGCGCTATTTGAAAGTCGCGGACCACTGCCCCGCATGCGGCGAGGCTATGCATCATCACCGCGCGGACGATGCTCCTCCCTACTTCACGATCTTCATCGCCGGGCATTTGATCGTCCCGCTGCTGATGCTTGTGGAAACGACTTTGAAACCGCCCATATGGCTACAAGCGATGGTCTGGCCAGCTTTGGCGACCATAACCTGCCTGGCACTGCTGCCTCCTGTGAAAGGGGCTGTTGTCGGCCTGCAATGGGCGCTTTACATGCACGGCTTCGAGCCCGGCTCTGCCGATGAGATGGAGCATGCACAAGGAAAGAGACTTGGCTGACATCCTCGACAAGACCGCTCTGAGCGTAGACCGTGACAAGGCGGCGCATATCGCCAGGATACGCTCTCGCCAGGTGACGAATGAAATACAGGAAAGCTGCTTTCCGAACTGCCGGCCACGCGACGCCGCCACTTTGCTTGTGCTGGATGGAACGGGCGCGGAGCCCAAAATCTTGATGGGGCGGAGGCATGAAAAGCTCAAATTCATGCCGGGAAAATTCGTCTTTCCGGGCGGGCGCGTAGAGCCGCAGGACTATCTGGCCACCGCCGGATGGCGGATGCCCGGGGCGATCACGGAAAAGCTTCTGCGCCATGTGAACGGAACCGCGCATCCGCAAAGGGCTTGTGCGCTGGCTTACGCGGCGTTGCGGGAGACGCAGGAGGAAACCGGCGTCATCCTAAGCGAGGGAGGGAAGGGCGGCAAGGCAGGGCGCACTGGCGCTCCAGATCTTGAAGGGTTGTCGTTTCTAGCTCGGGCGATCACGCCCCCGAGGCGCTCACGGCGTTTCGATACGCGTTTTTTCGTCGTTGCTGCCGATCGTATCTCCAGCGCCCGCCCGACAGTCGATGGCGAATTCACCGCGATCGAATGGCTCACCCTCGCTCAGGCGCGCGAACAGGATCTGGCGGCCATTACACGGCTCGTACTCGACGATCTCGAAAACCGGATAGCGGCAGAAACGCTTGATGATCCGAATGCATCAGTTCCATTTTATTTTGTGCGCGGGGCATGTTTCCACCGTAAACTGCTTTGAGCGCGTCCCCTCTTGACAGCCTGAGCCCGCACAGTAAGGTGCGTGACGAAATTCAAAATATTCGATCCGTAGGATATTGTCGCTATGGCCAAGTCTGTGACGCAGAAGATCAAGCTCGTGAGTTCAGCAAATACGGGCTTTTACTATGTAACGAAAAAAAATCCTCGCAATACGACCGAAAAACTTTCTTTCAAGAAATATGATCCGGTCGTGCGCAAGCATGTGGAATTCAAGGAAGCCAAAATCAAATAGTTCTTACATTCTCATTATTTGAGCGTGCCGGACTTGCTTTTTTCTAAAATTAAGCATCGAACCGGAAAGTGCGAAACAGTTTTCGTTTCGATGCTGAAACAAATAGATAGGGCGTTGCCGCCGATTTGCTAAAAAAATTCGGTGTTCTCATTGTAATGGATTTGTCATTGGAACCAGCCCCGCACCGATCGGCAGCGGGGTAAGTCCGATATGGGCGCGGGGCTGGTCTGCAAGTCATGACCAAAGAGGGC
>CAYVJO010000073.1:0-9883 GCA_964451735.1 uncultured Hyphomicrobiaceae bacterium
TCCTTGACCGAAACCGTGACGTTCGCGGCTTTATCGAGTTTGTCCGCCATGGCGGTCAGCTCGTGATAATGCGTGGCGAACAGCGAGCGGCAGCGATTGACGTCATGAAGATGTTCCACGGCCGCCCAGGCGATGGAGAGGCCGTCGAATGTGGCGGTCCCGCGCCCTATTTCGTCTAGAATGACGAACGAGCGCTCGCCGGCCTGGTTGAGGATTGTGGCAGTTTCGACCATCTCGACCATGAATGTGGAGCGTCCGCGCGCCAGGTCGTCAGAAGCCCCGACCCTGCTGAAAAGCCTGTCAGCGACGCCGATATGAGCCGAGGCGGCGGGAACGAAGCTGCCCATCTGCGCCAGGATCGCAATCAACGCGTTCTGACGCAGAAAGGTCGATTTGCCCGCCATGTTCGGACCTGTCACGAGCCAAAGACGCTCCCGGCTTAGATCACAGCCATTGGCTATGAAAGGGCCGGATCGGGATTTCGCAAGCGCCTGCTCAACGACCGGATGGCGTCCGGCCTCTATGGCGAAGCATTTTGTGCCGTCAACAGCTGGGCGGCAGTAATTCTGCTCCTCCGCAAGGCCGGCCAGGGCACAATAGCAGTCGAGTTCAGCAAGAGCAGATGCGCACGCAGAGAGCGCGGGTTCATTGGCGAGCGCGAGCCCTTGGAGCTTGGCAAAAATCTCCAGCTCAATGACGAGCGCGCGTTCAGCCGCGCCCTTGATTTGCGCCTCGGCGTCTACGAGCTCGTCCGTAGTGAAGCGCACCTGATTGGCAAGCGTCTGACGATGGCGGAAGATAGTGTTCAAGGGCGGGGATTGCAGCGGAGCAGCGCTGGACGCAGTCGTCTCGACGAAGAAGCCCAGAACGTTATTGTGCCGTATTTTTAATGCTTTGACGCCGGTCTCCCTTGCGTAGTGCGCTTGCAACCTGGCGATCACGCTGCGGCTGTCGTCCCGAAGACGGCGCGTTTCATCGAGTTCGCGACTGAACCCTTGGCGGATGAAGCAGCCCTCGCGTTTCAAATGCGGCAGCTCCTCGGCAAGGGCGGCCTCCAGATCAGCCACAAGGCTGGCGTCATCTCCAGCGATCCGTGCGGCTATGGCGGCAATCTCCGCGGGCGCTCCATCGGCGGCGAGCGGCTCGCTCAAATGCCCTGCGATCCTCTGTGCTCGCAGCAAGCCGTCCCGCAGCGCGCCCAGATCGCGCGGGCCGCCACGCTCAAGTGAAAGCCGTGACAGCGCGCGGGCAATATCTGGAACACCCTGGAGGCATTCGCTCAATTTTGAACGCAGAAGCTGGCGGTCCTTTAGAAACGCGACAGCGTCGAGGCGCGCATGGATCGCAGGTGGATCGGTCAGTGGGCTGGCGAGGCGGCTTGCCAGTTCCCGGCTTCCGGCAACCGTAACAGTCCTGTCGATCGCGGCGAGAAGGCTGCCATGTTTTTCGCCTGAGAGCGAGCGAGTGAGTTCAAGATTGGCGCGGGTGGCGGCGTCGATCATGAGAAGGGCTCTGCTGCCAATGCGCTTTGGCGACCGCAGTATGGGCTTCTGACCGATCTGAGTGATCTCGATATATTTGAGCAAGGCGCACATCGCGCACAGCTCAGCCTTGCTGAAAGACCCGAATGCATCGAGAGCGGAAACGCCGAGCGCTTGTTTCAGCGCCATTTCGCCTGGGGAAGCCTGGAAAAAGGGACCGGGCACGGGCGTTAGGGCTACCCTGGACTGCTCCAGCACCGCGCGCATTGCCCTGTCAGAGCTGAGGTCATCGCCCAACAGCGCCTCGCGCGGCAAGAGCCTGGCCAACTCGCCGGGCAGATCGTGCGCCGCGCATTCGCCGATCAGGCATTCGCCCGTCGAAATATCTGCCGAGGCGAGCGCGTAGCCGGTTCGGGTCCCGCCCTCGATGATCGGGTAAATTGCGGTGAGAAAGCTGCTGGCCCGCGCGTCGAGCAGCGTGTCCTCGGTGATCGTGCCTGGCGTTACGAGACGGATCACCTCGCGCCTGACGACCGATTTCGAACCACGTCTGCGCGCTTCCGACGGGTCTTCGGTCTGCTCGCAGATGGCGACGCGGAAACCGGCGGCGATGAGTTTTTGCAGATAGTCCTCGGCACGGATCACGGGGACCCCACACATAGGTATGTCGTCGCCCTGATGCTTGCCCCGCTTGGTAAGCTGAATACCGAGCGCCTGCGAAGCCACGACGGCGTCGTCGAAAAAGAGCTCGAAAAAATCACCCATTCGGTAGAACAAGAGACAATCGGGATGTGCGGCCTTGATCCTGGCATATTGCGTCATCATCGGGGTCAACGACGCTGGTGTTGCTACTTGGGCTCGCTCCTCGCCGGGCGTAACATCCTTGCCCGGCTCGCGCCGCTTGACCGCGAACACGCCGCTTTCCTCTCGCAACACATGCCGTGGTGCGCGCCCTTCCATGGTCCCCCGATCCTCCCGAACGCTGATGCAAACACCACACAGCATGGGTTAGAAAGGCATAACGCGGCCTCAGTAGGGCTGGAAAGTCTTGAGAGAAAGAAATGCACCGCTTGTTTCCCGGCCCAGCGAGGTTTATCTTAAAATTACAAAAATCATTGCTAAGAAGAGGCTTAACGCCTCTCAGGAAACACCCAAGCTCAAAGTCATGACCTTAAAAACCTCTGTAGCGGCGCTTGTAAAGGCGCCCAGCGGTCCGGAGCTTCCCCAGCCGAAGCAGGATACCGAAGAAAGAAAGCCCACAAAGATGGTCAAATCTGCGGACACGGCGTTCACGCGCCAGGATGCGCTACATTATCATCAGATGGGGAAACCCGGTAAGCTGGAGATCATTCCGACAAAACCGGTATCGACACAGCGCGATCTCAGCCTTGCCTATTCGCCCGGTGTCGCCGTGCCAGTCGAGGAGATCGCCAAGACGCCTAGTCTCGCCTATGATTATACCGCCAAAGGCAATCTGGTTGCGGTCATATCCAACGGTACGGCTATTCTAGGCATGGGCAATCTCGGCGCGCTGGCGTCCAAGCCCGTGATGGAAGGCAAATCGGTTCTCTTTAAACGCTTCGCAGATGTTGACGCCATAGATCTCGAAGTCGGCACCGAAGACGTGGACGCCTTCATTAACGCCGTACGCTACCTCGGACCGTCCTTCGGCGGCATCAACTTGGAAGACATCAAAGCGCCAGACTGCTTCATCATCGAGCAGCAATTGCGGGAAATGATGGACATTCCCGTTTTCCACGACGATCAGCACGGGACGGCCATTATCGCGCTTGCTGGATTGATCAATGCGCTCGCTTTGACCGGGCGGGACATTCGGGACATCCGTTTCGTCTGCAACGGAGCCGGTTCGGCGGGAATTGCCTGTCTGGAATTGGTCAAAACAATGGGACTTCCGAATGAGAACGCCATTTTGTGCGACTCGACGGGCGTCATCTACAAAGGCCGCGAAAAAGGCATGAACCAGTGGAAGTCGGCTCATGCCACCGACACACCTGCGCGCACACTCGCGGAAGCCATCGAAGGAGCGGACGTGTTTTTCGGTGTTTCCGCCGCAGGCGCACTCACCCCCGAGATGGTTGCGAGCATGGCGCCGCGTCCGATCATTTTCGCAATGGCGAATCCCGACCCCGAGATAACGCCGGAAGAAGTCGCCAAAGTGCGCGACGATGCAATTATTGCAACTGGGCGATCGGACTATCCGAACCAGGTCAACAATGTGCTCGGTTTCCCGTATATTTTTCGTGGCGCACTCGACGTTCAAGCCTCCACAATCAATGATGCGATGAAAATTGCCGCTGCTGAGGCGCTTGCGGCGCTTGCCCGCGAAGATGTGCCCGACAAGGTCGCCGCAGCCTATCAGGGACGCCATTTGCGTTATGGGCCGGATTACATCATCCCCGCCCCCTTCGATCCGCGCCTCGTCAGCCGCATCCCCGCCGCGGTCGCGCAGGCCGCCATGGACTCAGGTGTTGCCCGAAAGCCGATCGTCGATATGGACGCCTACCGGGCACGGCTCGATGCAAGGCTCGATCCTGCTGCTGCTTTCTTGCACTCGATTTTCGCACAAGTCCGGCAGAGCCCGAAGCGCGTTGTGTTTGCGGAAGGCGAGGAGCAAAGAGTGATCCGGGCGGCAAACGCTTTTTATAATGCCGGCCTTGGAACGCCGATACTGGTGGGACGGGAAGACCAGATCAAGAATGGTTTCCGCGCTTGCGGCATCGTTCATCGCAACGGCATTGAAATTCAAAATGCGCGTATATCCGGCGAAACCCGCGAATATGCCGAGTTTCTCTATAGCCGGTTACAGCGTCGCGGATTCCTGCAGCGCGACTGTCAGCGCATGGTCAATACCGACCGCAACATATTCGCGGCTTGTATGGTGGCCTGCGGTCACGCCGATGGGCTGGTCACGGGAACGACCCGGAATTGGTCCACGGCCTATTCCGATATTTGCAACGTGCTCGATCCGAAGCCCGCCCACACCGTCATCGGCATCTCGCTGGTTATTTCGCGCGGACGCAGCGTCCTGGTCGCCGACACCTCCGTTCATGACATGCCCAATTCCGAGCAGTTAGCCAACATCGCCGTCGAGGCCGCGCGCGTCGCCCAGCGGCTTGGCTTCGAGCCGCGCGTTGCTATGCTCGCATACTCAACGTTCGGCCATCCGCGCGGCGAACGGTCGGAACGGGTCGCCGAAGCGGTCAGGCTGCTCGACCGGCGGGGCGTCGATTTCGAATATGATGGCGAAATGGGCGCGGATGTCGCCCTGAACAGGGACGCAATGGCGCTTTATCCATTCTGTCGGTTGTCCGATACGGCTAACGTGCTGATCATGCCCGCATTTCACTCGGCAAGCATTTCAACTAAGATGCTCCAGGAGCTTGGAGGTGGAACTGTTATCGGGCCGCTCCTTGTTGGGATGAGTAAGCCGGTTCAGATCGCTTCGCTTGGAGCAACAGACAGCGATCTCGTCAACATGGCGGCTCTTGCAGCTTACGATATATCCGTATAAACGGGCGCTTGCCGTTCGAACCGCTGCAAGCAAAAAAGGGAACGGACGGCGACCTGGCCGTCCGGCTTGATTTCAGAGACAGCGAGCGTGGTGATTGTCATGAGATTACCGCTTCGCTTTTCCTGAAAAGGGGATCCTTGCGATCCGTTCGGCATCAGTCCGGCTTAAGCCTATGTCCTTGAGAAGCCGCTCGTTCAAGCTGAGCAGTTCGCGCCTTTGAAAACGGTATTGCGCGTAGGCTTCAATCCATTCGACCGCTGCCATCAAGCTTATACTATACCTCTTGTTTCCTGGACCGAGTAAGGCGCGCGGCGGAACCTCCTGGCCAAATTCTTTCGACTTCATAAGCATCTCGATAGCCTCTTGGCTGATTGTGCAGTTCCATAACGCGCGCCAATTGTTTTTACATGCCGGGATTGCATAAGAGAAATGAATGTTTATAATATTGTCTATTATCGTTCGTTATGGAGTGCCTTATGCGCAGGGTGATCGATTTGAGCTTGCTGCGTGCGCTGGCCGCGGTTGCGGAAACGGGTGGCATGACCAGCGCCGCCCGACACCTCAATCTGACCCAGGCAGCGGTCAGCCAGCAGATCCGCCGGCTTGAGGACCTTTTCGGGACGCCGCTTTTCACCCGGGACCACCGGCGTCCGTCCCTAACACCTTGCGGGGAAAGGCTACTGGCTTACGCGCAGCGCATGTTATCGCTCAACGATGAAATTTGGGGGATGATGACCTCTCCCGACTATGAGGGCGAAATCCGATTAGGCATCCCTTATGACATTATCAAACCCTTCATTCCGCCCATTCTTAAAAGCTTCAACCAGCATTGGCCGCGGATACGCGTCACGCTGATCTGCCTTGCGAGCTTCAAGCTACTGGAAATGCTTGATAATAAGGAGATCGACCTCACGTTGACGACGGAACAGCGTCAGCGGGACAACGCCTCGCTGCTCATGCCGGATCAATTGGTTTGGGTTGGCTCAAGGAGCGGGGAGGCGTATCTTCAGAGGCCGCTTCCGGTCACTTTCGGGGATGGGACGTGCACCTTTCGGCCACCCGCAATAAAAGCGCTTGGCGAGGCTGGCATTGATTGGCGTCTGGCGTGCGAAACCAGCGATTTCAGTACTTATTGCGCCGCTTTGGAGGCCGATCTTGCCGTCGCTCCGATGCTGATGTACACCGCACCAAAAAATCTCCAGGTGCTGGGGCAGGAGCATGGACTCCCGCCCTTGCCCGTTTTTTACATCAATTTGCATTTGCCAAGGACAGACCCTTCGAAAATCGCACTTGAGATGGCGCGATTCATCAGAGACGGTTTCGCAAAACCGCGTCAATATGAAGCGGCTTGAAGCGAGGCCGGGGAAGCTCTTCAGGAACTAAAAAAGGGCTTACGCGCGAAAGTGTAAGCCCTGATCATTCCGGCATATGGTAGCAAACTATTTACGACGCTGCCCGAGACCCATTTTCTTTGCTAAAGCCGAGCGGGCCGCAGCATAATTGGGAGCGACCATCGGATAGTCATGCGGTAAGCCCCATTTCTCACGATATTCTTCGGGAGACATATTATAATGCGTACGCAGGTGACGCTTCAAGGATTTGAACTTTTTACCATCTTCCAGGCAGATAATGTATTCCGGAGTAACCGAGCGTTTCACAGGCACTGCGGGTTTGAGTTCTTCGGTCGCAGGCTGAGTCGCGTTCACCGAGGCGCGCGACAAAGCGTCATGCACATCGTTGATTATGTTCGGAAGATCGCCAGCAACCACTGTATTGTTGCTGACATAGGCTGAAACAATGGTGGTCGTCAATTCGACCAATTCATTGTTATCGGATTTCATATCCATCATTTGCGGTCTCCTAAGGTCCTTTCCGGACATATTTCATTTCAATTCAAAACTACCCGAGGAGTCTGGGGGTCCTCGGGGAGCCATATTCTGGAAACGTATAAGATGAAGAGCGTGACCCTGCTGGATTGAATTACGTAATTGTGATTTAGCTCCAAAGGACCTTGCTATCTTCTAAAAACATAATATTCAAAAATTGTTGCCGTTCAAGCAAAACTCATAAGAAAAACCAAACAACAACGAGTTTATTTCAGCCAGCAGGTAAGCTGCACACAAGTTAACGACACTTTATCGATATTTTTAGCAAAAAATTCAGAACTCAGTGATTTTTTGAGCGAAACCTGTACAAATTTCCTCATATATTTCATAAGTCTCGGCGATCACACCCGAATCGCTATTGCGCAAAAAAGTTTCCACCCATTGGACATTAACGACAGAATATCAATTGAGGTTACGCTGATCCGGTAAAACCACAGCAAAATTCAACTTTACTGACACAGCAGCCTCAAAAATTCATAAAAGCGCGGCCTTATGACACGCAATACTTTCGTCTTGATAGGTTGCAGTCGAACCTAGAAGCCGTGAACTCAGATGAAGAACATATAGGTAACCAGTCCGAAAAGCGGAAGCAAGATCACACACGACCACACCATATATCCAAAGAAGCTTGGCATCGGAACTCCAGCCCTTTCGGCAATGGACTTCACCATAAAATTCGGCGCATTCCCTATATAGCTGTTGGCGCCCATGAAAACAGCTCCCGCTGATATTGCGAGCAAGGTGCTAGAAAGCGGACCTTGCAGCTCATCCGGATCTCCTCCCGCAGTATTGAAAAAAATAAGATAAGTCGGCGCATTGTCCAAAATGCTTGAGAGTGTACCGCTCAGCCAGAAATACATGACATTATTTGGCGTGTTGTCCGGCTTGGTTACCAGTTCCAGCAAAGGAGCCAACGCACCGGACTGGCCAGCGCGCAATATGGCGATCGCCGGAATGATGGTGATGAATATCCCCCCAAAAAGTTTTGCGACTTCAAGCACCGGCTCCCAGTTGAAAAAGTTTGCTTCCCGGGTGGTGCTCGGCGTGATGCGAAGGGCAATAATCGACAGCAAAACGAGGGTGACATCGCGCATGATGCTGGCGATTGCGACCTCGAAATGTCTCACCCGAACGCTGCCTAGATCAACAGACCCACTCATGAGCACCGTGCCCATAAGGAACAGCAAAAGCACCATACTCGGCAAGCCGGTGATGAAAAGCGCCCGGCCTGGCGTGGGATCGCGTGGTAAATGCCCTTCTTTCTTGTAGATACTGCAATCGAGCAGAAAAAAAATGAGCAGCAAACTTGCTGCCAATACGCACATCGGCAGGAACATATGAAAAAGCGGCCAGAAGAAATCGACGCCTTTCAAAAATCCCAGAAAAATTGGAGGATCGCCAAGCGGCGTCAGGGAGCCGCCAATGTTGGAAACCAAAAAAATGAAAAACACGACCGTGTGAACACAGTGTTTCCTGTCGTCATTGGCGCGCAGAAGCGGACGGATCAGCACCATGGACGCGCCCGTCGTGCCCACGATGCTGGCAAGTCCGGTCCCCGTCGCAAGCAATACAGTGTTCGTGAGAGGCGATCCGTAGAGATTGCCGCCTACATAGATGCCCCCCGCGATCGTGAAGAGCGAGCCGATCAGGATAATGAACGGTATGTATTCAAGCAGAAGCGTGTGCAGCAATTCATCAATTGAGATGTCGATGCCGAAATGCAAAGTGAATGGAACGAGAAAAGCCGCTGCCCAAAAAAACGATACCTTGCCATAATGATGGTGCCAAAACTCTGCGGCGATGAGAGGAAAGATGGCGATGGAAAGAAGCATCCCAACGAATGGCGCGACCCAGACCAAACCCAGGCCCGAGCCCTCGAAGCCATGGCCGCCTTCCGCCGCGTGTGCTATGGTCGAAATCGAGAAAAACAATAATATGACGAGCAGGTTTAGAGAAACGGATTTGGTTTGAAGGAACCGCTGCATAGTAAGTCTCTCGATGCCATAATCACTTTCTGGGAAGAGCCGACGGAGCAGGAAAATTACAATAATATTACCCTACGGGAGTAAAAGCTTGATCCGCAAGCTATTCTAAATTCGATGGTCTCTCACCAATCATAGGGTTGCTGACGCGCAACATTATCAAGGAGCCTTTGCAATGGAGAGCAGCCGAATAAAAAAGACCGACGCAGAATGGAAAGCCCAGCTATCGCCTGAAGCCTATCGCGTGACACGTAAGCACGGCACCGAGCCGGCGTTCACCAGCCCGCTTAACAGTGAAAAGCGTAACGGGATGTATGTGTGTGTCTGCTGTGAAGCCCCGCTTTTTTCGTCCGATGCCAAATTCGACTCCGGGACCGGCTGGCCCAGTTTCTACCAACCCGCCGAGGGTGAGCGCGTGAGCGAGCATGCGGACCGTTCGTTCTTCATGCGGCGGACAGAAGTGCGGTGCGCTAATTGCGACGCTCATCTCGGTCATGTTTTCCCCGATGGCCCGAAACCAACGGGACAGCGCTACTGCATCAATGGCGTCGCACTCGTCTACAAGCCACGAGACTAGCGCGGCTTGCGTCTGCCGGTGTCTTGCGCTTACTTGACAATATCGTCTTGCCTTCCCTGCGCTGGGAGAAGCGCTTCACCCGCACGTTTCAGCGAGGACTTATGGTTTCGAAAATAACAGTAGCTCGCGGCGCAACCCCAATGGCTGAGAAGCGTCCTTTGGTCCATGCCCGCCATGGCATCGAGTGGGTCGACGATTATGGCTGGCTCCGGGCCGAAAATTGGCAGGACGTCATGCGCGATCCCTCGAAGCTCGCGCCCGATATAAGGGATTATTTGCAGGCCGAGAACGCTTATACGGAAAAGGCCCTTGCCAGTGTCCAACCCCTCAAGGATACGCTTTTTCAGGAAATGAAAGGCCGGATCAAGGAGGATGACTCGACCGTGCCCGCCCCCGATGGTCCCTGGGCTTATTACGTCAGCTAC
>CAYVJO010000074.1:0-9838 GCA_964451735.1 uncultured Hyphomicrobiaceae bacterium
ACTCTGGCCGGATTGCTGGCAAAGCCTTCTGGCGTGGCCACGTCGCGATAATCATATTTGGCCCAGATGCCGTCCTTGTCGCGAAACGTGGAAAGGCCGGACTCGGCTGAGAGCCCTGCGCCGGTCAAAATGACGATATTTCGATATCGGGGCATGAGGTCCCGTCAAGATTACGCCTTCGAATATGAGGCAGATTACCGGAGATTGAGCATGTCGAACACCCTGGAAGCTTACGCCCATCTGGCGGGTCAAACGGCCAGGACCGGATGGTACGCCATAGTCGCCGGGATCATGCAACGCCGGGTGGCGCAGCTCAGCAAGAATGCGCCGCTCGTTCGGCCTTCGCGGCCGACCCCGGGCGACGGCTCGCTCTTACAGGCGGCCTTGAGGGTGCAGGCCCGCGATGCACACAATGTCCGGCAGGGACTTTATCCCGCGATGGAGGATGAAAAGTCACTGCCGGACCATATCGATGCGCTCCGCCGGATGTTCGCCGACTTGCCTGCCTCGAACGAAAGGCGGCTTGCGGGCCGCGCAGAGGAGGCCGCAGCAATGCCCGAGGCCGTAGGGATGCCTGAATATTACGCCCGCAATTTCCATTATCAAACCGGTGGCTATCTCAGCGAAGAATCGGCGCAACTCTATGATATACAGGTTGATACGCTGTTCATCGGAACCTCAGGTGCGATGCGGCGTCAGGCTCTTCCACCGATCTCGGCTTATATACGGGGTCAGGATCAACGAACCCTCTCGATGCTAGACATCGCTTGCGGGACGGGTCGATTTCTGGGCCAGGCCGCGCAAGCTTTTCCAGCGATGCCGATGATCGGGATCGATCTGTCCGCCGCCTATATCGAGATGGCGCGGGAGCATCTGCGGGGCCGCCGCAACATACAACTCATGCAGGGCAACGCGGAAAGCCTGCCTTTTCCCGATGCAAGTCAGGACATCGTCACATCGGTCTATTTATACCACGAGCTTCCAGGTGAGATCCGCCGCGCGGTTACAAGGGAAGCGCTGCGCGTGCTCAAACCGGGCGGGATTTACGTTTTAACGGACTCTCTCCAATGGGGCGACGTGCCGGACTATGATGGCTTGCTTGAAGCCTTTCCCCTAAGGTTTCACGAACCTTTTTACGAACAGTATCTCGGCGACGACGTGGCCGCTTTGTTTGCTGAATGCGGTTTGGAAACGATTGAAACTTCGCTGGCTTTCCTGTCAAAGATCGTAGTAGGACGGAAAATGCGCTATGCCCCTGCTTGATCTGGAGACACAATGCTGAAATACGTTGCGTTGGCAGTGGCCTCTGGCGTTTTGCTTCCGCTGCAAGCGCTTATCAATGCCCGCACAAGTCACATTCTGGGTGGCCCCATATGGGCGACTTTTGTGAATTTCGCGGGCGGCACGATTTTGACGGTCCTTATTCTTGCTCTTTTGCGATCGCCTATACCGGGACCGGAGCAAATATCCCGCGTTCCAGTTTATGGCTGGTTTGCCGGGCTTCTAGGGCTATTCTTCGTTGCACAGGCTGCTTTCACGATCCCTAAGCTGGGTGCCGCGGCCATGGTCGCCCTCGTCATTGCCGGCCAGATGTTCGCCTCTGTTGCTCTGGACCATTTCGGCATTCTGCAATCGCCGGCTCCGCTTAGCTGGGAAAAACTCGCCGGAGCCATTCTGCTTATGGCTGGAGTATGGCTTATCTTGCGTCCTGGCTCTTGAACGGCCAAACGTGGGCGAGCCCCGTCAGTCGTGATCACGCCTCTTGCCTTGCAGCATCACGGCAAAACCCATTTGCACACTGCCGAATGTCAAGCCGAGAAAAAATGTCAGCAGCGCCAATGCTAGGGCGCCAGTTTCCGATGTCGTGATCAGCAGCCTTAGGCGGCCAACATCGAAGGCAAGCAGCAGCGCCACGAAAAGCGCCGCGATGCCAAATCCAACGGCGGCGTGGCGCATAAGCATGAGGATCAAAGGGGGCATGGCACACACACTTCCAATTTCCAAACCGTTTTCAATTGGAGTGTACGGCAGTCCCGCATGACCGTCGATATTGGACAGCTATGGCGGTCGATAGGAAGCCGTTTCGAGCGACTTACAAAGCTCGGTCAGAGCTGGCCAAAATCCGCACTGGCGACGAGCGGTTGGACGAAATCGGCTTTATAGAAAATATGCACCCCGATCTTGGCGACCCGGTTCACCAGCTTTGTCCAGCGCGGAGAAACATAAGTCGCGTGGTAATGGGTCGCATCCCCGATTTCCTTCAAATAGGCTTCTCCCGATATGACTTTACGGGCGACGTCGAGAGCGACTTCCCATTGTTTCTTATCAGTCGGCGTATCGGGTTTGCCGTCACAAGCGAAGGAAAACTGGCAGGCGTTGCGATTCCATTGGCCCTGATAGACGACGCCGCAAATCGTGTTTGGGTAATAGTCGCTGCGTACGCGTGTCATGATGACCTGACCAACAGCCGTCTGGCCCTTGAGGCTCTCGCCTCGCGCTTCGAAATAAACGGCTGTCGCCATGCAGCTGAATTCACGGGCTCGGAACTCGTCTTCCGTCAAACCGCCGAAAATGCTGGATTTATGGCTTTCGCCATCGCCGCTGCGTACGCGGGCCAATTGGATCAGGTCAGCCCATGAAGCTTGCCCTGTCGTACTGCCCACGGCCTCCGAAGCTGGCTCTTTCGCGGACGTTGCAAGCCTGTCGCTATCGGCGTCTTGAAAGGTCTGCACGATTGAGGGCGAAACGAGGAACAGTGCGGCGCTAATGCCGGAAATATCATTCGAGTCATCCAGGGCAGTGGCCTTTGCTATAGCGAGATGGGTGTCCGCCAGCCGGTCCGACTTCGCGGTACGATTGACGTCCTGACGGAAAAAGCCGGCATTGCGCGTCGGGCCTGGCTGGCTCATATCAACCGGTGTCATAGATGCGGCAACGAAATGGACTGGCTCTCTTTCAGCGATTGGCGAGGCATGAGGAGAGGCTCGCCTAGATACATGATCCGCGCGGTCTTGCTTACGGTTGTCTTTGAAGAGACCCGCCGCGTCTGGACCAAGCATGGTGGTCATCGGCTCGCGCGCCGGCTGACGCGGGATGGAAGTTGTGAAGGCGGCAGTGGACTGCACGTTTCCAGTCCAGGAATGAGCATAAAATGCGACCGAAGATAGCGCTCCTACAATAGACAGACTTGCCAATCCGATGACCAAAATCCGCGACTGTCTTGCAAAGCACACGCTCATGTCAGCTTTATCCGCCCTTGTTAGATGATGGGCCGCCAGCCAATTTCTCAAAACCGATCAAGATACAACTCTCACTTTGTCCCAGAATTAAACAAGGATGAGAACCGATAAAGGTAAACGGTTCCTTACGATATGGATTGGCCAAATATTATACAACCGAGCCAGAAGAGTATGGAGAAAATAAGTTATGTCCAGTTTTTCATTCACGCCGGTCTCTTATGGCTTGCTTTTCGTCATCGCAGAAGCAGACATTAAGCCTCGATGCTAGTGTTCTGAAATACCCGAATGGCGCCCGACCCGCAGGCAGGGAGAGCGCCTCAGCCAATGCCGCCAAGCCTGCTTCACCGAAGCGCTGACGCATCGCGGAGCGCAGCCACTCTTCCGCCTGCGCATGACGCCTAACAGCGATCCTCTCGCCGCAAAGCTCAGAGAAACGACGATCGAGCGCCGCAATGAGCGCCTCCAGCCCTTCGCCCTTGGCGGCCGAAAGCAGAAGGCACTCCGCGCCGCCGCCATGTGCGAGACCCAGGGCGCCCTTCAAATCGGCATATGCGCGCTGCGCGACCGCGCCCATGTCGGACTTGGTGACAACTGCGAGATCGGGAATCTCCATGATTCCGGCTTTCATGAACTGCAAAGAGTCGCCCGAGCCCGGCTGGATGCATAAAACGACCGTGTCGGCGACGGTTGAAATGTCGGCCTCGGACTGGCCAACGCCGACCGTCTCGACTATGAGCCGGTCATAGATCGCGCGCATCAAAACGATGGCAGGGAAAGCAATTTCACTGAGGCCACCAAGCCTTCCGCGAGATGCAAGAGAACGGATGAAGACGCCCTGATCTTCTGGATCGGTGCGAATACGGATGCGGTCGCCAAGTAACGCGCCACGCGTCCGTTGAGAAGATGGATCGACCGCTATCACGCCTACGGTTACCCCGCTTGCGCGCCACCAGCGGACGAGACCATCGATGAGTGTCGATTTGCCCACGCCGGGCGGGCCGGTGAAGCCCATGACGTGAGCGCGGGGCGCAAGATAGGCCTCGTCGATCAGAACGGCTATGGCGCTGTCGTCACCCGCCTGCTCGACGCGGGCGAGCGCTTCCGCTAGTCCACGCTTGCCGCTTGCCCGCAATGCCGCCAGATCGCCGATCAGCGCCGTTTGACGCTCACTTTCCATGATACTTCGATTCATCCCGATTTACGAGGCGGGAGCAAGGGAAAAGAGGGTTCGGGGACCTATGCCGGCAATTCATCAGCCGCTTGTTGGGCTTAGCTCTTGGAGCAAACGCGCGCCGCGCCAACGCAGCGCCATTCATCAGCGCCGAGGATATTGGGGAAACGCTGGCAGGTCACATCCGGTTTCGTTACCTGCCCGATTTGCGCGCCGCTGGCCTCGATAGCGAGCCTTTGATCCTCGATTCCCTTATCAAGACTGCGCTCGGCATAGGCTCGCGCAGATATCTCGCCAAGGCTGACAATCTCGGTCTTTACAGGGAAACAGGACGCACTGGCCTGCGAGGCAATGACGGAAAAGCCGGCCGCAAGGCCCATCAGAATCGTAACTGGCTTCATGAGGTAACTCCGGACAGAACACTTCAAATACGCTGTTGCACAAAATTTATGAGATGTGGTCTCGCGCGGCAACCGTCTTTTCAAATGTTGCGCCTGTCCGAGACCTGTTGTAGCAGCCTTGCCTTGAGCTAGAAGACATCGGCTCGTCGGGGGCTGGCAACAAGCATGGCTGAAACGCTCCAGGAGCGCTATCGCAGGATGATCGCCGAGGAAGAGCTTGCATCGGACCCGGCGCAAGCGCTTGCCGTGGAGAAATTGCAAATGCTCACGAACCGGCTCTCGCGATACGCGCCTCCGGCAAAGACCGACATTCTGTCCTATTTCACCCGCAAGCGCGGCGCTGTACCGCGTGGATTATATATTTTCGGCGGCGTGGGACGCGGCAAAACCATGCTGATGGACATGTTCTTTTCGACGGCGTCCTTCGCCAGAAAACGTCGCATTCACTTTCACGAATTCATGAGCGAAACCCACGATATCATCGCGAAAGCACGCAAGGAGCGTCCTGGCGATCCCGTTCCATATGTCGCGGAGCGTCTCGCACGGGAGTCCCCGCTTCTGTGTTTCGACGAGTTGCACGTCACGGACATTGCCGACGCCATGATCCTGGGACGCTTGTTCAGCGTGCTTTTCGAGCGTGGGACGGTGATCGTAGCTACATCCAACGTCGCACCGTGGGACCTTTACAAGGATGGTCTCAACCGCGCGCTGTTTTTGCCTTTCATCGACCTGATCGAAGACAAGATGGAGGTCCTGGCGCTGGAGTCGGCGCGGGATTATCGGCTCGACCGTCTTGCAGGCACGCCGCGCTATTTTCAGCCCCTTGGCCCCATGGCCGAACGGGACATACGCATGACATGGCAAACGCTGACCCACCGCGCTGCTGGCGAGGCGGTAACGCTTCTCGTCAAGGGACGCGCGGTCGATGTGCCCGAGGCGGCCATGGGCGTTGCGCGTTTCGGCTTCGACGAACTCTGCTCCAAGCCGCTGGGAGCGACTGATTATCTCACCATAGCGCGGGCATTTCATACGGTGATCGTGGAGAATGTCCCCGTCCTCACGCCGGATCGCCGCAACGAGGCGCGCCGCTTCATTACATTGATCGACGCGCTCTATGACAACCGAACCGGCCTGATCATTTCGGCCGAGGCCGAGCCGCATGCGCTCTACCCATCCGGCGATGGTTCCAGCCTGTTCCAGCGCACGTCGTCACGGCTTATTGAGATGCGGTCTGACGAATATCTGAAGTCGCGGCACCAACGTTTTTAGAACAAGAAATAGAAAATATTCTATCTATTACGCATACTTACCAATGAATTTTAATAATATGCAATCTGAATATCGGCTTACTATTTGTTGTTAAGAAAAATTCATACTTTCAACCTCGACGGGATAGACCAAGTCGATTAAACTATCTACCCGAGATAGAAGTTTCGTGGCGTAGCCCTTTAAGTTGCGCTACTATAGTGAATTGTTCACTTGTGCTCCGTCTCCAAAGATAAGAAGGGGGTGATATGGCAATGATCGACCCGACGCGCGCCGCAGAAGGACTTCCACGCTGGGCTTTCTCGGTAATGGACGTCGAGCGGATGGTCCAGGTCGGTTTGATTGATCCAGACGAACGCCTAGAATTGATTGGCGGAGAACTGGTCCCCATGGCGCCGAAGGGCATAGCTCATGAAACGCTGAAAGCTTTGCTCCTGGAGCAGTGGATTCCAGCCAAACCGAACACTGTGATGATCGTGCCGGAAACAACCTTCCGGCTCAGTGACCAGACGTTTCTCGAACCCGATCTGCTCGTTCTGCGTCGCTCAGACGGTCTTGCCGGCCTGACGGGGGACAAGGCGTTGCTGGTTGTCGAGATCGCGGACTCCTCTTTTTCCTATGACACGACGAAAAAGGCCGAAATCTACGCCCATTTCAGCGTTCCAGAACTTTGGGTCATTGATGCGAATAGTGACGTTATCAGGGTCCACCGGCAGCCCAGCGGACCAGGCAAGACTCCTGCAATCTACAGCTTCACGCGAAATGTCGGCGCGGGCGAAACCATTGAACCGCTTGCCGTTCCCGAACTAGCCATAACGCTGTCAAAACTCCGCGCCGATTATACGTAACGCGAAGTCGTCGCCATTTAGAATAGTGCGCTTCCAATACTGGTCATACACAGCATAAGTTTATAGCAAGCCTAAACTGTGCTTCTAGACCCGGAGTGTTTATTACGGTTCATTGTCCAGTCCGAATAAAGCTGACGCGCATGAGGCGGTAGCCAGCTTGCCTTAATCCGGCCATCCGGAAGAGGGGCGTCGCCAACACAATCCTGATCTTTATGAAGCGCCTCGCGCGGCTGCATCATGACGTGCGGTTCACTGAAATGAGCAAAAGATTTACGAAGGATCCGTTTCGTCCATTGATGAGTGTAATATATTCGGGAAATATGCCAGCTGATAAAAATGGAGAGAATCCCGGCGATCAATAATCCAGCCTGCGCAGGAGACGCATAATACGGCATTGCCTCGTTATACAGGATTTGGTGCACATCATCGCCAGTATAACTTTGGGGTTTAACCTCATTCAGCGTAGCATATTGAGCATTATGCATATTAAGCGTATCAATCTTGTTATCGATCGAAGTAAGAATGACACAAATATAAGCCAGAAGGCCGGTCAAGGCCCAAATAGCAAGCTTTTCCACGTTTGCTCCCTCACTCGGCTCTTGCTCAATGCATAAAATCAAATGCATATATTATATAATATCAAAATTTTTAGTCGTTAGCAATTTGTTAACCATACTACATGTTGGAAAATCGATCTCTATCTCATGCATGATTCGGTGTGACAGGAAGACCATTTTTACATCTTATTCAGAAGTTGACATTGGCGGGATGGCACGCGCCATACGCATTTTCCGGCCAGATGCGCCAAGACTTGACATCGCGGCTCGAACAAGCCCTATGAGAGGCAAAATAGACATTTCAATATTGCAATCGAGCCCAGTGGAGCGTCATGAAAATTAACGGCAACGAAATTCGGCCGGGTAACGTGATAGAGCATCAAAGCTCCTTGTGGGTGGCCGTTAAGGTGCAGGCTGTAAAACCAGGCAAGGGGCCTGCCTATGCTCAAGTCGAGCTGAAAAATCTTATCAACGGTTCGAAGCTGAATGAACGGTTTCGTTCATCGGAGTCGGTCGAGCGCGTTAGGCTTGAACAAAAAGATTATCAATATCTCTACAAACAGGAAGACATGTTGGTATTCATGGATTCTGAAAGCTATGAACAGCTAGATATTCCTTACGATTTTGTTGGCGAGCGCGCGGCTTTTCTTCAAGACGGCATGACAGTGACCGTGGAAAGTCACGAGGGTAAACCAATCGGCATTTCGCTTCCAGATCAGGTAACGCTGCAGGTGACAGAAGCCGAACCCGTCGTGAAGGGGCAGACGGCGTCAGCGTCCTACAAGCCGGCTATGTTGGAAAATGGCGTCCGTGTCATGGTGCCACCTTTTGTAACAATAGGCGAGCGGATCGTGGTCGACACGAACGAGATAACTTATATCAGACGTGCCGATTAGACTTTCATCCTGAATGATGGCCCTTCTACAAAGATCTGACCGTTGAACGGCTCTCATCGCCTCAGTAGCGGATTATAGCGCTATTCCACCATAGTCTAGTTTGGCTCAAAGGCGCTGGACTTTAGGCGCGCAAGAGGGCAGCTTGCACATCGCGAGGCTGTTCGCACGGGCAAAATGAAGCCCGGCTTCAGCGCACGCCAAAAGCCCAAATGTCAAGGATTTAAAAGCGATGGCGGCCTCAGCGCTGATGACCATGATGTTCGCTGCCGCGCGGAAGGCTGGCCGAAGCCTTGCGCGCGACTTTGGCGAGGTCGAGCATTTGCAAGTCTCGATGAAAGGTCCCAGCAATTTCGTTAGCGCCGCCGATCATCGCGCTGAACAGATCCTTTTCGACGAATTGTCCAAAGCCCGTCACGGCTATGGCTTCTTGATGGAAGAGCGCGGGCTCGTCGAGGGGCCTGACAAAAGCCATGTTTGGATTGTCGATCCACTCGACGGCACCACGAACTTTCTCCATAGCATACCTCATTTCGCGATTTCCGTAGCTTTGCAGCGCGAGGGCGAACTCGTGGCAGGGCTAATCTACAATCCCGCCAACGGCGATCTCTTCACGGCCGAGCGTGGAAAAGGCGCCTTTCTTAATGATCGCCGTATCCGGGTTGCCGCGCGCTCGCGACTTGAGGATTGTGTGGTGGTGACAGGCATCCCCCATCGAGGCAGACCGGAGCACGAGCCATATCTGCGCCAGTTGAGCGCCGTCATGCCTGCCGTTTCGGGCATTCGGCGCAGCGGCGCGGCGTCCCTTGATCTTGCCTGGCTTGCGGCTGGCCGTTACGACGCTTACTGGGAAATGGGGCTTCAGGCCTGGGACATCGCGGCTGGTCTCGTGATCTTGCGCGAGGCTGGCGGTTTCGCGACGGATTTAGACGGCGGCAAGACAATGCTAGAATCTGGCAACATTCTTGCAGGCAATGAAACGATCAATCGGGCATTGTTGAAATTGCTGCGCTAAGACCTATTTCGACTGCATTTCGATGTTTTTGCCAAAAAAACAGCGCCAATAGCCGTCTAATTAATATCGATTGAGTTTTGTTCTTATTCAGAGACAGTCAATCATTCTAAACGTTGGACCCGCACCACGATGAGGAGATATTGCCCTGCCAAATCAACTAGCTGTTTTTCGCTATGGATAAATCGGCTATGAAATGAAGCGGGAAAGAGCGGTGCCATGGCTTTTCCGGTGCAAAGGCGTTCTATGAGTATGACGAAAACACCCTATTACAAAACCTTATCCAGACCGCAAATATTCGTTTGGCGAATGTTTTTGTTTGTCGCTCTGGCCTCTTTCATCGGCGTCATTCTCTATGCACCGATCCTTTCTGCCTTTAACGCGAATCCGGCATTGAATGGCATCATCCTGGGTACACTCGGCTTCGGCATCATTTACACGTTCCAGCAGG
>CAYVJO010000075.1:0-9758 GCA_964451735.1 uncultured Hyphomicrobiaceae bacterium
GAAGGCGAGCAGTGTCTGTTTCACCAGCACATAAAGGCGCATACGCTTTTCGCGTACGGATTTGATCTTGGTGGCGAGGGGGGTAAAGATACCGTAAGAGAAAAAGACACCCGCAAAGGTGCCGACCAGCGCCGCGCCAATGAGCTTACCCAGCACTTCTGGAGACTCCTTCAGCGCGCCCATCGCCTTAATCACGCCGAGCACAGCAGCGCAAATGCCGAGGGCAGGCAACCCGTCCGCCAGCCCGCTCATGGCAGAATAGGCTTTCAGCTTATCGGCACGAAGCGTCTCGATTTCCTCATCCATCAAGGCTTCGATCTCATGCGTCCTTGCGTTGCCCATTATAATAAGGCGGCAATAATCGCAGATAAACGTCGTCAGTTCCGAGTTTTTTAGAACAGACGGATATTTCTCGAATATAGGCGACTCGGATGGTCTATCGACATGTATTTCAACTTCATTGCGTGGCTTTGATTTTATTTCTCTCAATAAAGAGTAGAGCAATCCGAGCACATCGATATATTCACTTTTTTTCGGAACAGAATTCTTCAAGGCCTCCATCGTAGCCTTGCCAGTATCCTTTATAACCTTGGTTGGGTTCGCAACGATGAAGGCGCCAATGCCGGAGCCAAGAATGATGATGTATTCATAAGGCTGCATCAGCACCGATAGCTTGCCGCCCATGGCGACGAAACTGCCACCAATACAAAGAAGCGTAAATATGAGCCCGATTAAAATCGTCACGCCGCGGCTCCTTTAAACTCAACCTTCGGTTTAGGCTTATTATTCTCACACGAAGCCATTAAGGCTTTGTAAGAGACGCCCGTTGCATTCTCAGGGGGATAAGCTCCGGACAAGTCACGGAGCGGATATAGAAAAAGACGCGCAGAAAGGATTTCACCCCGTGTTGACCGCAACGGCGAACTTCAGGCTGATAACGGAGAACTTGCCCCGCTCGTTGCAAACGACGGCGGCGCGCCCCGATGTCGAAAGACAGACGGAATATTATCTCGCCAATATTAGCGAGGTAAAATCCGCTGAAGAGTTCATCGCAAACGACCGTCTCTTCCGCTATGCCATGAAAGCGCATGGGCTTGAGGAAATGACCTACGCGAAGGCTTTCATGCGCAAGGTGCTCGACGAAGGCATCGATAATCCGGACAGTTTTGCGAACACGCTCGTCGATAAACGATATCGCGATTTTGCCGAAAGCTTCAATTTCAAGCGCTATGGCGAAACGGCGACCGCTTTCGATCGGACACAGAAGGGGACGGTCGATAAGTTTTACCGCCAGACTCTGGAAGAGCAAGCCGGCAGTCAGGATGAGGGGGTTCGGCTCGCGCTGTATTTCGCGCGCAAAGCGCCCGAAATCGAGACGGTCTACGAGTTGCTGGCTGACCGTGCGCTCCTGCGGGTAACGCAGGTTGTACTCGGTCTTTCCGAAGCGACGGGCGCGCTCGACGTGGATAAACAGGCAGCATTGATTTCAAAGCGCATTGAGATTGAGGACCTGAATGACCCGGAGAAACTGGAGCGCCTATTGACCCGCTTCACCGGGCTTTGGGAAGCACAAAAACAGCCGGATTTTTTGCAAGGCGGCGGCGCTGCCGCGCTTTTCGGCGGAGCTACAATTGGGATCAGCGGCGATCTGCTCGCCAGCATCCAAAATCTGAGATTTGGAGGGGGATAAGCATGCAATCCGGCCTTTACGTCGGTCTGTCTGGGCAGCTTGCGCTTTATCGGCGGCTCGAAACCATTGCCAATAATGTCGCCAACGCTTCGACAGCAGGCTTCCGGGCTGAGGAGATCAAATTCGATACGGTCATTTCACGCATTTCGCCCAACCCTGTTTCATTTTCCTCGCATGGCGAGTCGTTTCTTTCGCGACGCACTGGAGAAATCGTCCGGACGGACAACCCTTTTGACGTAGCCGTTCAAGGCGAGGCGTGGCTTGCGATCGATATTAACGGCGAACAGGCATATACGCGCGACGGGCGCATGATGATGACGCCGAATGGAGATCTCCAGACCCTCAACGGCCATGCCGTGCTCGACGTCGGGGGAGCTCCGCTTGTGCTCAATCCGAATGGCGGGGCGCCTCAGATCAGCCGGGATGGAGCCATTTACCAGGACGGGCAAAGAATTGGCGCTCTCGGTCTGTTCGAGATCGAAGAAGGGGCCAATCTGACGCGCGCAGAAAATTCGAGCGTCATACCCGACCGTCCAGCAGCACCCGCACTCGATTTCGCCGTCAATGGGGTGCATCAGGGCTTCGTCGAGCGAGGTAACGTCAACCCCGTTCTTGAAATGACGCGCATGATCCAAATCCATCGCTCTTTCGATGCGCTTAACGGTTCTATGGACCTGGCGGACGAGTCCTTGAAGAAAGCCATTCGCGAACTGGGACCTGTTGCATAAATCCTAGTGGAGTGGATTTGACATTTGAGTCCCGGTTGCCGCCAGTTTCATTCTCAAATGTCAAATTCATAAAGCTCAAAATTTTTTTGGTGTTGCGTAATCTCTTCGCAAAACCGGTTTCCACTTTTGCAGATCAGGCTCTAGAGACAGATTATCAGCTCGTGGTTCGACTGAACCATTCGCAAATGAGGGCGCTGCAAGTGGATGCAAATGGTTCAGTCAAACCACTTGAAGGCAAACGAATAAGACCCATGATCGCTGCAAGCCGAAACGCCTATCTTCTCCTTTTCATTCATGAATAAAGCTGTGGATGCGCGCCCGCGGAGCCTCAACGACCTGGAGCGCCTTGAGCATAGGCTGGCGGCCGCGGAAACGGAGGCGAAGATTCGCATCGGCGGTCTTGTTACCGCTGTCATGCCAGGTTACTGCCGCGTATCTGGCCTATCGCAATTCGTCAGACTGGGGGAATGCGTCCGGCTTGTGTCGGGCGGAATTTCCAAGCTTGGCGAAGTCGTCCGAATCGATGAGAGCGGCGCTAGCATAAAAACCTTCGAGCCGGCTATCGACGCCGGTATCGGTACGACCGCATGGCGGCAAGGACCGGTCAGAATCAGTCCGGACACATCCTGGAAAGGGCGTATCGTCAACGCGCTGGGCTATGCGATGGACGGTGGAGAGCCGCTCCGGCAGGGCGAACGCGCCATTTCCACCGAGCGGGAGCCACCCGCGCCCATGAGACGCCAAAGAGTCAACACACCGATCAGGACCGGCGTCCGCGTCATCGATCTGTTCACGCCGCTTTGCGCGGGACAGCGGGTGGGTATTTTCGCGGGCTCGGGGATAGGAAAATCGACTCTCCTGAGCATGCTGGTGCGATCGAAGGGTTTCGATACAGCCGTAATCGCGCTTGTCGGAGAACGAGGGCGAGAGGTACGGGAATTTTTGGAGGACTCGCTTGCTGATGAGCGCGGCAGATCCATAGCCGTGGTTTCGACAGGCGATGAAAGCCCGATGATGCGCAGGCTGGCGCCAAAGACGGCAATGTGTGTGGCGGAATACTTCCGTGACCGAGGCGAGAATGTCCTTCTGATCATCGACTCCATCACCCGTTTTGCCCATGCCGCGCGTGACGTTGCGCTCGCAGCGGGGGAACCGCCCGTTGCGCGCGGCTACACGCCCAGTGTTTTCAGCGAATTACCGAAGTTGCTTGAGCGCGCTGGGCCTGGCGAGGAAGGCAGCGGATCGATCACGGCGATCTTCTCCGTTCTGGTCGATGGCGATGATCACAATGAGCCAGTTGCGGATAATATTCGCGGCACACTCGATGGACATATCGTCCTTGACAGGGCTGTCGCCGATCAAGGCCGTTTTCCAGCCGTCAACATCCTCGGTTCCGTTTCCCGCCTCGCGAATGCGGCCTGGACCGCTGATGAACGCGATCTGGTGCTTAAGCTGCGCGGCATGATCGCGCGTTATGAAGATACGCGCGATCTGCGGCTGATGGGCGGCTATCACAAGGGAGCCGACTACGACCTGGATAAAGCCATCGACCTCGTGCCGCATATCTATCAGATTATGAAGCAGAACATGGACGATCCGCCGAGCGCAAATGCGTTTCAGGAGGTCGCCAATGCGCTTGCCTCTGCCACAACGGACAGGACAGGACAGGCGCGGCCAACCTAAGGTACGCTCTATGATGAATAACGCAAGCTCACAAGAGACCCTTGTAAATATGGCCTTAGAGGTTATTGCGCGTCCTAAGGTTAATTGGCGCCGATGAATTCCTGAGCCTCGCCGATAGAGGGAAAACGCCTTGGCCCAAGCAGGGTCTCCACAACGACCGAGCCGTCGCGGAAAAGAACGTAATCCCGCCCGTTCAGTGCGCCACGTGTTACAACTTCATTAGACGAACGTTGTGGCATGAGCATAGGAGTGGCGGGGTGCGAAGCCTTGACAGGCGCTGATGGCGGCGGTGGCATAGGCCGGCTTGGCCTTGGCTGTGGGCGAGCCTGATTGGCTACGCCTCCCATTTTATTCAAAAGCCTAAGAGCTTTTTCGGCTGCGCCGAGCAAAGCAACTCCAAAGCCTGTTAAAATGGCGTTCTCGCCAAAAAGCGGTATGAAACGGGCGGGATCGCGAAGGCCCGCCGCCTCAGTGCCATCCATGGTCAAAGGAGCAATGAGCGGATAGGAAAATATGAAGCCCCAGCCGAGTGTTACAATCAAAAGACCGATCCAAGTTAGTCTTGGAAAAGGCATTGGATTCACCTTTTTTATTTTAAATTAGGCTGTTCCGTTTCAGTAAAAAAATCAAACGGAAATATTTTTATTCCAATTTACGTTAGGCTTACTAACAATTATCTCATCATTTGTAGCGTCAAAAACCTCACGCTATAGCAACCCACGCGCGAAAAATTCGTGTCTTGCACCTTGAAAACTGATTCTTAGGGCTTTGCGAGTATCAAGTTGAACTAATCCAGTTATCCACCAATGCGTTGGATATCGTAATGCTTACCCGATCCGACGCCTTATATCGTGGCGTTCCGGATATTCACTAGGAGACCGGCGTGACGAATTCTCTAGAGGCACTTGCAAATGACCTCGTGAATCCCAACTCTGGTATCGCAAATGACTATCTCAATCACTTCAATGAAATACTTCTTTTGATAGAGAACTTACCGGTTCTTCTTCCTGAAATGGTCGAAGAAATAATGGCTTGGAAGCCAGTAAATTATAGAGACTACTTTACAAAATCTGCTCTGCCCGGTGGAACGCAAGCTCTTCAAATCTACGACTCCTTAGACAGGAAGTTTCGTGACGATTTTGACTCCATGGTGGCGCTTCTGGATCAGATCGTGCTTCACAGCATCGATATCGTCTCGCAAAACCGGTTGCCTGACGGAAGCCTTGACCCGGAAGGCATAGAAGATGTCTGCGAACAACTTGCCGCCGACATGCGCATCGTTCTGGGCCGCGCGGCGGATCTCGTCAATTTCGGTCACGCCCCACCTCTGGAAAGGCCGCAGGAGATGGCTGACCGTATCCTTTCGGCCAAGAGCGCATAAAGCCCGTATCGATGTTTGAAAGCGGATTGCCATGGACGAGTTACTGAGTGATTTTCTTGCCGAGACGTCCGAACACCTTGAAGGCGTCGAGACACAGCTTCTACAGTTCGAGCTCAACCCGACCGACGCCTCGCTCGTGTCGGGCATTTTCAGGCTTGTTCATACCGTCAAAGGCACGGCGAGCTTTCTCGGGCTGGACAGACTCCAGCATGTTGGTCACGCAGCGGAAAATCTGCTCGGCGACTTCCGTGACGGCATAGCCCCCACCCCGGAAGGCGTTTCGCTGATCCTGGCTGCGATCGACCGCATCAAGGCGATCCTGAAGGAAATCGAGGCGCTGGGAAGTGAGCCTGAAGGCGACGATTCAGAATTAATCGCACAATTGAACGCGCTGGTGGCAGCAAATACTTGCTCGGCCGAGTCTTCCAATGCTGTGGCCAGCGGCGATACGCAGGAAAAACGTGTCCCAGCAGACATTAAGGGCTCTGATGAGCGAGCCCAGCCTCAGATTGTTAAAGACGCGAGCCAGGTTGAGGCATTGCCCGCGGCACGGATCGAGAAAGCTGATAGCAAAAAAGTCACTACCGCCAAAGTGAGCGAGACTGCGCAAGGCAACGCTGCTCAATCCTCATCAAAAAGTACGGAAACGATCCGCGTAACCGTTGATACAATCGAGCGGATCATGCAGCTCGTCTCAGAGCTTGTCCTCAATCGCAACCAGCTCCTGGAAATCACGAGAAACCGCGAAAATGACGATATCAAGCCACCTTTGCAGCGTCTTTCCGGACTGACGACTGACCTGCAAGACGCGGTCATGCGCGCCAGGATGCAGCCGGTTGGCCGGCTGTTCGCTAATCTGCCCCGTTTGATGCGTGAACTCTCAAGCGATCTGAAGAAAAAAATCAATCTTGTGACCGAGGGCGCCGATACCGAACTAGACCGGCAGCTCATCGAAGTGCTTCGCGATCCGCTAACCCACATTATTCGTAATTGCGCCGATCATGGTATCGAAACACCCGAAGAGCGCCTTGCCGCCGGCAAGCCAGAAGCCGGGAAGGTCATCGTATCTGCGTCGCATGAAGCCGGACAGATCACCATCGACATCGCTGATGACGGCCGAGGTCTCAATCTCGAACGCATCAAGGAAAAGGCTATCGCGAACGGTCTAGCCACGCACGAGCAAGTAGAAAATCTGACTACGGAGGAGTTGTGCCGCTTCATTTTCGCACCAGGCTTCTCGACCGCAGCGAAAGTGACGAGCGTTTCGGGGCGTGGCGTCGGGATGGATGTTGTCCGTTCGAATATCGAGTCTATCGGGGGTTCGGTATCGCTCTCAACCGTTCCCGGAGAGGGCAGCCGTTTTTCGCTCAAAATCCCGCTAACCCTCGCCATCGCGCCCGCGTTGATTGTGCGTGTAGGAAAGCAACGTTTCGCCCTGCCGCAAACAGCGGTCGTCGAGGCAGTTGGCCTTGGTTCCGATTCGCGGCATGTCATCGAAAAAGTTCAGGATGGGCTGGTCCTACGGCTACGAGACGAGGTCATTCCTGTGATCGACCTGTCGTCCATACTCGAATTGCAGTTCGATGAAGAAGATATCCAGGAAGATCAACTCGTAGTCATCATCCGCATCGGATCAGACTCATTCGGGGTGCGCGTTGACGAGGTGGTCGATGTTCAGGAAATCGTGGTGAAACCTCTGAACGCATCGCTTTCGCATCTCAAGATATTCACAGGGCAGACGATTCTGGGCGATGGCTCCGTCGTACTGATCCTAGATCCAGGCGGCATCGGCACAAAACTTGGTATCGAAAAATCGGGAGAACGCAAATTGGAGGCGCCGAGAGAAGCTTTCAGCGGCAGCGATCATACGCGGCTCGTGCTTTTCCGGACGGGCGACGGCCTGCCAAAAGTGCTGCCGCTGTCGCTGCTGTCCCGAATCGAAATGGTCGACGCCAAGCGGATCGAAAAGTCCGACGGCCGGTTCGTCATGCTGCATCAAGGAAGGCTGATGCCCCTCATGCCCACTTCCCCCTACCAGGACATCGGAGATAAACCGCATCCTGTTCTTGTTATCAATGCGAACAATCATACCATCGGCCTTCTTGTTGATGAGATCATCGATATCGTCGAGGACGAGCTGACCGTGCAACTGCCCAGCATGACCGACGACATGGTAGGCGCGGCTGAAATCAGGGGCGAGGCCGTCGAGATGATTGACGTGACCTATTATCTCCAGGCTGCTTATTCGAGCCTCTACCAGCAGGCTACCAAGACGGTTCTATTCGTGGAGGACGATCTTCTCTTCCGTGACACCATCAAGCCGGTTCTTGCTAGCGCAGGCTACCGGGTTATTACCGCGAGCTCGGCGTCGCAGACCGATGAGATTATTGATCAGAACAAGGATTTCGACGCGTTAATGATCGATGCGGATATGGTGACGAAAGGTGGCGTCAATTTTGCCGATGCATTGAGGCCTAGGCTAAAACCAGGATTGCCGATCTTCCGTCTACACGAGATCCCGCCGCGCGAGGTTATGAGCTTCACAGCGAGCGACCAGCACAGCGTCAATCTAAGCAAACTTGACCGGCAGGGGCTTCTGGCGGCGCTTGCCACAGCCCTAGCTCAGCGGGAAGCGAATGAGAGCTCCAAGGAGTTGGCAGCATGAGCGAAGCAACGGCGACAAGCGCGGATCATTTCCCCGCTGGGGAAGATGAGCGCAGCTATTTTACTGTTTATGTTGGCGGTGAAATCTTTGGCTTGCCAGTAGAAAACACTCATACGATCTTTCGGATCGCATCTGTAACGCCGGTTCCCCAAAGTACGACAGATATTGCCGGCTTGGTCAATCTGCGAGGCAAGATTGTAACCGCAGTAAGCTTGCGTCGGCGCCTGCATATGCCGGCTGATGTTTCAATTCAGGATGCGCTTGCTATTGGGATCGAGTTCAAAGGTGAAAATTTCGCACTTATCGTCGATGAAGTTGGAGATGTGCTTTCATTAGGAAAATCGTCGCGCATCCCGATACCTTCGCACTTTAACCCACACAGGGTTCGTTTGACTAGCGGGCTTTATCGCGCAGGAAAGCTTCTGCTGCCGGTTCTCGATATCGACGTCCTTTTCACCTTTCAGAACTAAGCACCGGTACTTTGCAGGAGGTCACAAAATTTATCCAAGACCGCCTGTGAAAGTTTCCATGACTGCGCCCTTATAAAAGCTGAAAGACCTACGATAATGTCTGCATATGCTGGAGAAAATGAAGCGCAGAAAAACCGTTCGTTCAATTCCTTATGCGCTTATCTTCGCCGCACATCAGGTCTCGTTTTAGGATCGGACAAACAGTATTTGGTAGAAAGCCGTGTAACGCCAGTCATGCGGAAGGCCGGGCTTTCAGAGCTTGGCGAGCTAGTACGCGCGCTAGAAATGGGACGTATTCCAGGACTTGCAGAAGAAGTCGTGCAAGCCATGACGATAAACGAGACCTATTTTTTTCGCGACAAATATCCTTTCGAGCTCCTCCGACAACAGATTATGCCGAGGATGATTATCGCCCGCGCAGCGCAAAAAAAAATTCGGATCTGGTGTGCTGCATCGTCTACAGGCCAAGAGCCTTATTCGATTGCCATGATTGTTCAGGAACTCTCGCCGTGCCTAGCGTCTTGGCGTGTCGAAATTGTCGCTACGGATTTATCTCAAGCAGCTCTGAAAATAGCTGAGAAAGGAGTTTATACACAGTTCGAGGTACAGAGAGGACTGACAGCGGAACAAATCCAACGTTATTTTCAACCGACCGGGCATGTATGGCAACTCAGAGAAGAGGTGCTTTCCCGTGTACAGTTCAAACATTTTAATCTGTTAGATTGTTATTCTAAGCTAGGACAGTTTGATATTATTTTTTGTCGAAATGTTCTTATATATTTTGAGCCTGAAAGAAAGGCAGACGTTCTTATACGTATGTCTAAAACACTTTCCTGCGATGGTTTACTGGCATTGGGAGCATCTGAAAGTGTTATTGGCTTAAGCACAACGCTCAAACCACATAAAGAATATCGCGGATTTTTAACACACAATTAATGATTGCTAAAGCAAGTTGCTTTTAAATAAAAAATCTTACTTATTACCACGGCAAAGTAGTAAGTAAATAAATGTATACTGTAATTATAAAAAGAAGATTATCTCGTTGTATCCTTGGTATGCCTGGCAACGACCTACTCTCCCGCCGTAGCAGTACCATCGGCGCTGGAGCGTTTCACGGCCGAGTTCGAGATGGGATCGGGTG
>CAYVJO010000076.1:0-9519 GCA_964451735.1 uncultured Hyphomicrobiaceae bacterium
GAGTACGTAGCCTTCCGGCTCGACGCCCTTGTCGCGGAATGTTTTTACGAGTTCCGTTGCAGCAGGATTTTTCCGCGGGTCGGGCGAGAAAGTCATCAAGGTGCCTTCACCGTCCTTGCCGGTGATCTGCCAATATTCCGCAGTCACGAGCGCATCGCCGCCCATCAGCACAGCGTTCACGCCTTGCGCGCGCATCTGACGCACGATCAGGCCGCCTTCGGAGTGATAGCCGCCGAGATAGACGAGATCCACATTGGCCTGCTTCAGCTTAGAGACGATTGCCGTGTAGTCTTTCTCGCCTGCCGTTATAGCCTCGTACAGCGCCTCTTGCTTGCCAGCTGCGTTCAGGGCCTTTTTGGTTTCATCGGCGAGACCTTTACCATAGGCGGTCTTGTCGTGAAGGATGGCGACGACCTTATCCTTGAAATTATCGGCGATATACTGGCCAGCGACACTGCCTTGCTGGTCGTCACGACCGCAAACACGGAAGATATTCGGACCTGGCCGCTCGTCAGTGAATTTCGGATTGGTCGAGGCGGGAGAGATTTGAAGAACGCCTTGTTCCGAGTAGACCGCTGAGGCTGGTATCGAGGAACCGGAGCAGAAATGGCCGGCCTGGAATTTTACGCCTTCGCCCGCAAGCTTGTTGGCGACTGCCACAGCCTGCTTCGGATCGCAGGCATCATCGCCGATCGACAGTTTGAGCTGGCTGCCGTTTACCCCGCCCGCGGCGTTGATATCGGCAACGGCGGCTTCCGCTCCGGCTTTCATCTGCGCGCCGAAGGTTGCATAGTTTCCGGTCATCGGACCGGTGGTCGAGACGAGAATATCTTCCGCAAGAGCGGGCCCGGAAAAGCCGAGACCCAAAATTGCGGCAGCTAAAAGGTGTTTTTTCATGAACACTTCCCTTTCATTGCCTTCCTCATTATCAAACGCTAGGCGCTTTGTGCGTCAAGCGGTCTGCCAGCGATGGGGTACGCGAACGCCTCCTCACCGTTTCCTCCAGGTCAAAGGGCCTGTCCTTTCGTAAAGCCAGCTATACTTCACGGTCATTTGCTCGGCGCGTTGGAGCCTATACCCTAGAGCGGCGGAGGCCATGAGTATAGCGGTATCCACAAAATAATAATGCGGGGAAAAAAGCGTGCCTTGCGCGTTGCGCCAACTTTCGAATGTAGCGTCCAGAAAGAGGCCCCAGTGCAGGAAACGAACCGCGGCGCCCAACAGGCATATATAGATGATCAGAAGGCCGACCGATTTCCACCCACGGGCCAGCGCGCGTCCGGTCATGAATGCCGCACCGCCGCCAAGAATGACGGTTACAATCAAAAATGCGGTCAAAGACTTTTCGACAATCACGCCCATCAACACGGCTGTTTCCGTTCGTCTGCTGTATTGACCGGTGCATCGACACAGTCCAAAGAGTCATGTGCCGATCCGCTATCTCTTTGTTTTTGCATCAATCTTACCAAATCCCGGCTACAGCCTCCACTTGTATCCATACTTTAGAGCCTGATCCGTTCTGATAGAATCAGAGCAGAGCTCTAACTTTTTGTTTCGTCGCAATCTTTTCGCAAAACCGGTTTCCAATTTTGCGGATCACGCTCTAGCGTCCACCTTCGAGATAGGCGGATTTGACCTCTTCGCGCGTCAGAAGTTCTCGCCCTGTTCCGGTTATGGTAATTTGACCATTGACCATGACATAACCGCGATGCGCCAGCTTTAGTGCATGGTAAGCGTTTTGCTCAACAAGAAAAACCGTTAGCCCGTGCTGATCGTTCAACTCGCGGATGACTCTGAAGATCTGCTGGACGATGATCGGCGCCAGACCGAGGGACGGCTCGTCGAGCAGGAGCAGGCGCGGCCAGCTCATCAGCGCACGGCTAATGGCCAGCATTTGCTGCTCGCCGCCCGAAAGTGTGCCCCCTCTTTGTGCGCGTCTTTTCGAGAGCACGGGAAAAAGCTCGAACATCATGTCGAGCCGCTCGCGGAATTTTTCCTCCGGAACGTAGAGCGCGCCCATCTGAAGATTTTCCATCACCGTCATGCGCGGGAAGATCCGGCGCCCCTCAGGCGCGTGAGATATGGAAAGTTTGGCAATTTCGTGCGTGGGCATGCGCGTGATGTCCACCCCGTCGAAGACTATGCGCCCGTTGCGCGCTTGCGGACTGCCGCAAACCGTCATCATCAAGGTGGTTTTGCCCGCTCCGTTCGCGCCGATCATCGTGACGATCTCGCCCGGCGCAACATCGAGATCGACTCCCCGCAAAGCCTGGATATTGCCGTAAAACGTATCGACACCGCGAATGCTGAGGAGAGGCGCCGTCACTTGCCGACCTCCGCTTCCACCAGGTCCACCTCTTCCTCCTCGACCCCGAGATATGCCGCGATCACGGTTGGATCGTTGCGGATGAACTCGGGCGGTCCATCGGAAATCTTCCGGCCGTAATCCAGTACGATGATATGGTCCGAGATCCCCATGACCACACCCATATCGTGTTCGATCAGCAGGATCGATGTGCCATGTTCGTGCTTGATCCAGGTCAGAAATTCGTTGAGTTCGGCGGATTCGCGATGATTGAGCCCCGCGGCCGGCTCGTCGAGACAGAGCAGGACGGGGCGGGTGCACATGGCTCGCGCGATCTCTAGGCGCCGCTGGTCGCCATAGGGCAAGTCGCCGGCGGCGTCGTCCGCACGGTCGAGAAGGCCCAGCTTTTCGAGCCAGTAACAGGCAAAGTCTACGGCTTCGGCTTCGGCTTTCTTGAAGCGTTCGAGCCCCAGAAGACCAGCGATCGAATAGACGGAGGCGCGGCGCAAAACCGTGTGCTGAGCTACAAGAAGGTTTTCCAGAACCGTCATGCCATTGAACAGGCGGATATTCTGGAACGTCCTGGCCACTGACGCGCGCGCCGAGATCTGATGCTCCTCCATGCGTTCCAGCAGGAACGGCCGCTCATGCTCGGGATGATAAAGCGAGATCATGCCCTCACTTGGCTTGTAAAAGCCGGTCAGGCAGTTGAATACTGTTGTCTTGCCAGCGCCGTTCGGACCGATCACGGCGGTGATTTTTGCTCGTTCGGCGGTGAAGGAGAGGTCATCGACAGCGACGAGCCCGCCAAAGCGCATGGTCAGATGATCGACGCGCAAGATCGGCGAGCTGCCATGTATGCCGCGTCCGTCCGTCATCCCGCGCCTTCCTTGACCAGATTTCCAGATATCGCCTTTCGCTCTTTCAGAATGATTGTCGGCGAGCGCGAGGAGATCAGACCGCGCGGTTTCCAAACCATGATCGCCACCATGGAAGCGCCGAAAATCAGCATTCTGTATTCGGCCAGTTCACGGAAGAATTCCGAGCTACCTATCAGCACCACAGCCGCGATAACAACGCCGATCTGACTGCCAAGGCCGCCAAGAACGACGACAGCCAATATCAGTGCGGATTCCTGGAACACGAAAGACTCAGGGCTGATGAAGCCCTGCCGCGTGGCAAAGAACGAACCAGCAAAGCCGCCGAACATCGCTCCGATAGCGAAAGCGGTGAGTTTCGTGTTGGTGACATTGATGCCGAGCGATCGGGACGCAATCTCATCTTCACGCAAGGCTTCCCAGGCGCGCCCGATCGGCAAACGGCGCAGTCTGTGCGTGGCAAAATTTACCATCAACGCCAGAACCAGGATCACGTAATACAGGAATATGATCCTGTAGATGGCGTCATAGTCCAGGCCGAAGAAATCATGGAATTTGGGCTCGTCGCCGAAACGCTCGAAACTGAGGCCGAAAAAGGTGATTTTGGGAATACGCGAAATGCCGTCTGGCCCGTTGGTCAGAGTGTACCAATTAAGCAGCACGACGCGGATGATCTCGCCGAAAGCCAGCGTTACGATAGCCAGATAGTCCCCCCTCAACCGAAGCACGGGAAAACCCAGAATGATGCCCCAAAGCGCCGCAAAAGCGCCCGCAAGCGGCAGGCAGACCCAAAATGACCAGCCGAATTCGGTTGCGATGATTGCGTAGGAATATGCGCCAACTGCATAGAAGGCAACGTATCCGAGATCGAGGAGGCCGGCCAGACCCACGACGATATTGAGACCCCAGCCCAGCATAATGTAAGTGAGGACCTGGATGGCGGTGTCGAGCGCGTATCTTTGCTGCGGGCCGGCAACAAGGATGGGGAGGATTACGGCGACAACCAGCAGCGCTGGCGCAAATTGAGCGCCGAACTGGGTTATCAGATCCTTTGGAGCTGCTTGCGCCGTCCCAGCTCTTGTGCCAATCGGCCCCGCGGTTACGCCGGCTAGCAGCCAGCGCACGACCATGACCGCGCCCATGACCGTCATCACGACGAAGACCGAGAGAAAAACCAGGCTGGTCAGTTCCACGAATTTGCGCGCGCCAGCGTCCGCCCCGGCCCAGAGAAAAAGCGCAGCCGCAGTGTCCGCGATGGCGACGCGCGCTCCAGGGATGAGGTAGTACGCAGCCCCAAGCAAGTAGGCGAAGACGAGTAATCCGCCGAGGACGGCGCCAAGCTTGGCGGTCGGGCGTATCTTTGCAACGCCTCCCCGGCTTAGAATCTTGCGCCAGACGATGAGATCAAAGACGAGCCTTAAAAGCCCGATGGAGGCCGCAAGGCCGATCGCCCAGCCCATGCGGAAAACCAATTGCAACCCGTCCTGAGCGTTCTCCGTCTTGATGCCGACAATGGCAATGAACAGGATGAGGGCGATACAGGCGGCGATAAAAGCCTCTTTCACAGCTTCCGCCAGATATGATGATTCGGCTGTTGTAGCCGTCGCGCCTATTGCCCGTTCCGCCATGGCTATACCTTTTCCACTTCAGGTCTGCCGAGCAGGCCGGAGGGGAAGAAAATCATGACGATGGCCAATATGGAGAAGGCGGCCACATCCTTGTATTCTGTTGAAAAGTATCCTGCCCAAAAAACCTCGATCAGCCCTATGATAAGCCCGCCCAAAATCGCGCCGGGAAGTGAGCCGATGCCCCCCAGCACGGCCGCAGTAAAAGCCTTGATGCCCGCTATGAAGCCAATGAAGAAATCGATCACTCCGTAATAAAGCAGAAACATCAGCCCTGCGACAGCGGCAAGCGCCGCCCCCATCACGAAAGTCAAAGATATCACCCGGTCCACGTTGACCCCCAGAAGCGCCGCCATTTTCCGGTCCTGTTCACAGGCGCGCTGCTGGCGGCCCAGAGACGTCCGAGTGATAATGTAGGTGAAACCGGCCATCAGGACGACTGTGGTGGCGATGATCAGTATCTGGATGTTGCTGAGCGTTACGGCAAAGTCCTGGCCAAACATGAAGGTATAGCCGCCTGTCACGACGGGGGGCAAAGGCTTAACACGCGCATCCTGCGTGAGCTGAACAAAATTCTGGAGCGCGATGGACATGCCGATAGCCGTTATCAACGGCGCCAGGCGAAACGATTGACGCAAGGGCCGATATGCGATCCGCTCAAGCGTCCAGCCCCAAACTGAAATCAGCAACATGCTGATCATCAGAACGAGCAGAAGCGCGAGCGGGACGAATGTCAGGCCGATCGAAATCAAGAGCAGAAAAACGATCAGTGAAATGAATGCCCCGACCATGAAAATATCGCCATGAGCGAAATTGATCATGCCGATAATGCCGTAGACCATCGTGTAGCCAATGGCGATCAGGCCGTAAATCGATCCGAGAGTGAACCCGTTGATAAGCTGCTGTAAAAAATAATCCATGAGAGCGGGCGGGTCCAAAGCTGTGATTGGGCTCGCTTGGAGCGGATGCATAGTCTTAACGAAAGCTGAGGCGAAGACAATAATCTTATTGGATTACAATGATCTTTAGCGCGACTCAAGCGGCATCGTCCCCTTAGCCGGGTCTAGGTAAGTGGCGGCACAGAAAATATCACGCGGTTTTGTCGGCGTCATCGCCAGATTGCCTCAATTGCGATCAGGGAGCATCGAAAGCGGCGCATTTTTAACGCCTTAAGCGATTCCTTATGTCTGTCTGTAAAGGTGCGCATCAAAGCCGTTGGGTGTTCGCCTGTCGATTCACTGGTTCAAGCGTGATACTCTCCGCCTATTCACGTTACGATACAGTTGGTAGCTTTTACGAAAGGTTATTGACGTTAACGTCAATTGCCTGCATTTAAAGAAAGCGTGATCTGGCGCCTCAAACCCGTCAGCTGTGGAGGAATTTACCATGGTCGGACTGTTCTTTGTCCTTCTCTGCCTTGGCGCAGCAATTTCACTGGCTCTTTGGCGAGCGCCGCTTTGGGGCTGGGCAATCCTCGTGGCGCTCGCGACCTTGCTGATACAGACCGGCCTCGCCTTCGGTCCGATGGGCGGGATAAGCGTCACCAAGCTTCTGGGCTGGCTGCCCGCGATCGCGCTCGCTGTTCTGTCTTACCGCCCTGTTCGGCAGCAGGTCGTGACCAAACCGGCTTTTCGCATGGTCAAGAAAAGTCTGCCCCCCGTTTCTGCAACCGAACGCGAAGCGCTGGAGGCAGGTACGCTTGGCTTCGATGCGGAACTCTTCGGCGGCGAGCCCGACTGGAACAAGCTGCGCGCAATCCAGCCGATGAGCCTGACGGAGGACGAACGCAACTTTCTGAATGGTCCGACGGAAGAACTTTGCCGGATGATCGACGATTGGCAAATTCGCGCCAACGACCGTGAGATCCCGGAAACTATCTGGTCGTATATCAAGGATAAAGGCTTCCTTGGAATGCTGATTTCCAAGGCCCATGGCGGGCTAGGCTTCTCCGCTCAGGCGCAATCTCTTATCCTCGGCAAGATCGCTTCGCGCTCGCCGGACGTTTCGGTCGTTGTCATGGTGCCGAATTCGCTCGGGCCAGGCGAGTTGATTGAGAAATTCGGCACTGATGAGCAGAAGGAGCATTATCTTCCGCGATTGGCGCGTGGGCAGGAGGTTCCCTGCTTCGCCTTGACGGGGCCTTATGCCGGTTCTGACGCAGCCGCCATGCGTGATATCGGCACTGTGACGCGCGGCGTCCACAATGGCGGGGAGGTTATCGGTGTCCGCCTGAATTGGGACAAACGCTACATTACGCTGGCCCCCAATGCAACGCTGCTTGGCCTCGCGTTCCAGCTCTTCGACCCTGAAAACCTTCTCGGCAAGGGCGAGGCGCCAGGCATTACACTCGCGCTCGTACCCACCGGTCATCCGGGCGTCCAGATCGGCCGGCGGCACCTGCCATGCGGCAACGCATTCCCAAACGGGCCGACCTGGGGCGAAAATGTCTTCATTCCCGCCGATTGGATCATCGGAGGGCCCGAAAGGGCGGGGCAGGGTTGGCGCATGCTGATGAGCTGTCTCGCCGCAGGGCGCGCGATTTCTCTTCCCGCTTCCGGCACAGCGGCGGCCAAAAGCATGCTGCGCTCTACATCGGCCTATGCGCGCATCCGGTCACAGTTCAATCTTCCGATCGGTAAGATGGAGGGTATTGAGGAGCCGCTCGCAAGGCTGGTGGAGGCGTCCTATATCCTTGAATCGGCGCGCTCCGTGACGGCGTCGATGGTCTCTGGCGGCGAAAAGCCCGCCGTAATTTCCGCATTGATGAAATATCGATGCACGGAATTGGCGCGGCAGGCCGTCAATGACGCGATGGATATCCAGGGCGGCAAGGCGATATGCGACGGCCCTTCTAATTTCGCGCAAGCCGCCTACCAGTCGATCCCGGTCAGCATCACCGTGGAGGGTGCGAATATTTTGACGCGCTCACTCATGGTGATCGCGCAAGGCGCCTTGCGTAGTCATCCCTGGCTGTTCAAGGAAGTCGAGGCCGTTCAGAATTGGGACGAAGAGGAAGGTTTCAACGCCTTCGAGCGCGCCTTCGAAGGCCATGTCGGATTTGCGATGGCCAATATCTTCGGTGCATTCTTCCATAATGTGAGCTTCGGCGCTTTCGCTGTTGCCCCCAAGGCGCATTACACGGCAAAATGGTATAGACAGGCTTATCGCGCCGCTCGGAATTTCGCGCTCATAACGGACCTGACCGTAGCTATCCTCGGCGGCGGCCTCAAGACCAAACAGCGCATCACCGGGCGACTGGCGGATGCGCTGTCGGATTTGTACTTTCTCTGTTGTTTATTGAAGCGTTTCGAAGATGATGGCGAGCCGCAAGCCGACCGTCCGATCCTGGACCATTGCGCCCAGAACGCACTGTCCCGTTTCTACGCATCGCTCGATCACGTTATCGGCAATTTCCCCAATCCGGCGATTGCCTTACTCATGCGCGTCCTGGTCTTTCCGCTCGGCAATCACGTTCGTCCAGCCCGAGACACAAGCGGCAAACGGATCGTCTCGCTCGTGCTCGAACCAACCGCGACCCGCGATCGGCTGACTCGCGAAATCTTCGTCAGCCGCGATCTCAGCGATACGATGGGAGTGCTGGAAGCCGCTTTCCAGAAAGTTGTCGAGACCGAAGACGCCAGCCGCAAGCTGGAGCGCGCCGTGCGCGATGGTGCGGTGCGCCGTTTCCTCGGGAACGACCATATCGGAGAAGCCGTCCAGAAAGGGCTGCTTTCGCAACAGGAAGGCGAAGCGTTGCGCGAGCGTGAAAGCCTAGTTGCCCGTGTCATTGCCGTCGATCATTTCGATCCGATAGAGATTACGGGCAAAAACGCGATCGGCCATAATTCACGCAGTGCGAGCGCTTATGAACAGAAACCTCACGTGGCGGGTGAAAACATCCACGCGGCGGAATAGCGGAGGAACAATCAATGGTGGAGACTCTCCCCGACCTGAAGCACTGGCGATTTGAAATCGACATCGAGAATATTGCCTGGGCCATTTTCGATCAGGCTGGCGAAAGTACCAACACGCTCGGCGCCGAGACTACGACAGAATTGGAGCGGATCGTCTCGGCTGTAGAGGAAGCGGCGCGACGCGGTGATGTTCGCGGGCTGGTCTTGCTGTCAGCCAAGGAGAAGGCCTTTATTGCTGGCGCCGATATCCGCGAGTTCGAAAATCTGACCCGAGAGAAGGATGTCGAGGATGCCGTCCGGCAGGTCACCTCGCTGTTCGACCGCGTAGAAGCGATGTCCGTGCCCGTGATCGCCGGCATCCACGGCTACTGCCTTGGAGGCGGCCTCGAATTCGCAATGGCCTGCCATTACCGCATTGCCACACGTGAGGAAGGCACGCGGCTCGGACTTCCCGAAGTCAAGCTCGGCATTATTCCCGGTCTGCACGGTTCGGTGCGGATGCTGGAGCTTGCCGGACCGATGGCGGCTATGCCCGCGATGCTCGCTGGTAAGATGCTGCGCCCGAGCGCGGCGCGCGCCATGGGCATCGTCGATCAACTCGTGGCATCGAGGCTGGAGCTGCGCTGGGCCTGCCGCAAGGCCGTTCTGCAAAAGCGGAAATCGAAAGGCGCGTCCTGGATGAAGCGGCTGCTGAGCCAGCCGCCGATCCGGGGCATACTGGCAAGCCGCATGCGTCAGGAGACCAAGAAGAAAGTTCGAGAGGAGCATTATCCCGCCCCCTTCAAACTGATCGATCT
>CAYVJO010000077.1:0-286 GCA_964451735.1 uncultured Hyphomicrobiaceae bacterium
TCAATTCTCGGGCGGGCAGCGGCAGCGCATCATGATCGCGATGGCATTGATGGCGCGCCCCAAGCTACTGATCGCGGACGAGCCGACAACCGCGCTGGACGTGACGGTTCAGGCGGAAATTCTTGCGCTGCTTGCTGAACTGCGCGACGAGTTCGGCATGGGGCTCATCCTTATCACGCACAATCTGGGCGTCGTGTCGCGCGTCGCTGACGACGTGATGGTAATGTATGCGGGCGAGGCGGTGGAATGCGCGCCAGCCGCCCAGCTTTTCAGTCGCCCGCGCCAC
>CAYVJO010000077.1:296-4478 GCA_964451735.1 uncultured Hyphomicrobiaceae bacterium
GCTTGCTCGCCGCGATGCCCGGCGGCACCGTGAGGACGGGCGGCAAACTTGGCGCCATCCCCGGTATCGTCCCCTCGTTGACGGCACCGATGCCGGGCTGCGCATTCGCCCCGCGCTGCTCTTATGCCGAGGACATCTGCCGCACTCAGCCGCCACCCGTGAAAAGCGCCGCTGATGGAGGCGCTTTTCGTTGTATCCACGACACGCTTTCCTCACCGCAACCGGAGCCATTGGCCGCCGCCCCGCCCGGGGCGCCAAAACAGGCCGCTGCAATTGTTCTGGAAGCGAGGGGGCTTGAAAAGGGCTTCCGCATAAAACGGGGGCTTTTCGGAAAACCGGCGCATCTGAAGGCTGTGTCAGGTGTTAGTCTTGCGGTGCAGCGTGGAGAGGTGCTTGCCATCGTAGGCGAAAGTGGCTCCGGAAAAACGACGCTCGGCCGCCTGCTGCTTGGCTTGGACACCCCGGATGAGGGCTGTGTGCTTGTCAACGGACAGGCGATCTTCGCCATTCCGGGAAAGGCGCGAGCGCGGCTCATTCAGCCCGTTTTTCAGGACCCGCGCGGCTCGCTCAATCCTCGCCGCTCGGTCGGGGCGCTCATCCGCCGCGCTCTTGATGTCCACGATGTCGGGCAGGCCTCGGGCCGCGACGCCATCGTTCGCGACCTGATGGAAAAAACCGGGTTGCCGAAACGCCTGTTCCACGCCTACCCCGGTCAGCTTTCCGGGGGCCAGAGACAGCGCGTCGCCATCGCCCGCGCCCTTATCCTCAACCCGGAAATTCTACTCTGCGACGAACCTACGTCGGCGTTGGACGTGTCTGTGCAGGCGCAGATCCTGAATCTTCTGGCGGATTTGAAAAACAGCCTTGGCCTGACGCTCGTTCTCGTCACCCATGACCTTTCGGTCGTGGAGCATATGGCGGATCGCGTCGCCGTCATGTATCTCGGGCACATTGTCGAGATTGGCACTGCACGGGATATTTTCCGAAGCCCACAGCACCCTTACACACGCGCTTTGATCCAGTCCGCGCTTCCCGCGCAAACGGGTGGCGGAGTGCCTCGCGCGCGGATCCGGGCAGGTTTCGCCAATCCGATGGACGTTCCGGCCGGGTGCGTATTCTCTGGGCGGTGCCTCGATGTGCTGCCAAAATGCGCGGCAGAGAAACCGCCTCAGATTAAAAAGCCTTTACAATCCGGATATGTCGCCTGTCATATTTTTGAGGAAGACAGCAAGAGCGTTGAGTTGAATGGAGGCGTGATACGAGCTTATGGAGTTGAAATGGCTTGAGGATTTTGCGGCGCTGGCGCGAACGGGCAGCTTCTCGCGCGCTGCGCACGACAGAAATGTGACGCAGCCCGCATTTTCGCGTCGCATCCGCGCCTTAGAGGACTGGCTGGGCGTAACTCTGGTCGACCGCACCATATTTCCGACAAGCCTGACGCGCTATGGCGAGGAGTTTCTGCCACACGCACAGAAAATCATCTCGGAAGCCAATGGCATAAGACTGGACTTCCGGCTTGCCGCGCAATCGTCGCGCCGTCAGGTCAAAATCGTCACCTTGCACACGCTCGCCATTCATGTCGTGCCGGGTTTGGTCGGCGACTTTCTCCGCGAGGAGGCGTCGTCATCGGTCGAAATTGTGCCCAGCATACAAGGCATCGAAGCCTATTTCGACACGCTGGAAACCGGCGCGGCTCACATCGTTGTCGCTTATGCAAAGCAAATCGCGCACCCGGGCGTGCGAAACTTGGTTGAAAAAATTGTCGCCCGCGATTGCTTCGTGCCCGTGGCCGCGCATTCCTTTATGGGAAATAGCGCAACCATAGATTTCCATGCAGGGCGCAAAATCCCGGTGCTGGCTTATTCGCCGTTCAACTTTTCGCACACCATCCTTAATCCGGTCATCGAACGGCTTTCAGAGCGTATTTCAGTCCGGGCTGAATCGACGCTCGGGGAGACGTTGAAGGCGCTCGTTCTGCAGGGCCTCGGCGTGGGTTGGCTGCCCCGCTACACTATTGAGAGGGAGCTGCAATCCGGCGAACTGGTCGCCCTCGCTGATGCAAGCCTCCACGTGCCTTTCGAGATCTGCGCGTGGCGGCGCGAACAACTCGAACACCACGCCGCCCTCCAGCTTTTCGAGAGCTGGCCGGACGCGGGCTTGGACCCGATCTCGATTTGACTGTCTCAGCCAGATCGCGCGTATCGGCTCTGGATCAGTAATTTGTAGCCGGATCATGCGAAATCGGCATGAGCACTCCAGCGCTTTGTTTGGCATCTTGTGTCGATAACGGAGGCAGATGCGTGAGCGTCATTGCCTTTTCATCCGCAAGAGCGCGATACCCGGCGGCGTCAGCAGCGGCCTGACATGCGTCAATGAAAGGATGCTGCGCTTGATGACAAAACTCATCACGCCTACGCTTATAATCCATGGCGGCGCGGGCGTTCCCTTAGAGCTCGGGCCTGAAATCGAGGCTTCAGCGCGCGATGGCCTTACAAACGCGCTGAGAGCTGGGTTTGACTTACTCCAACATGGCGGCGGTGCGCTGGACGCCGTCGAAGCGGCCGTCCGCGCGATGGAAGACGATCCAGTTTTTAACGCAGGCATTGGCGGCGCTCTGACCAGCGCTGGTCATGTGGAGCACGACGCCGCAATCATGGATGGCGCCACGCGCAATGCCGGCGCTGTGACGGGAACCCGGCGGGTTCTGAACCCGGTATCGCTGGCGCGTAAGGTGATGACCGTCTCGCCGCAAGTCTGCTTAAGTGGCGAAGGCGCGGAGGAGTTTGCGGCGCGCATCAATGCGCCGCTTGTCGATCCGTCGATATTCGTTACGCCACGGCGAATAGAAGCGCTGCGGCGCGTTCAGGCGGGCTCGTCCAAACACGTCATTCTGGATGAACAGGATCAGCATGGCACCGTCGGGGCTGTTGCGCTTGACGCGCAAGGGCATCTGGCGGCGGCGACATCGACCGGCGGCCGGACGAATAAATGGCCAGGCCGCGTTGGCGATACGCCGCTTATCGGCGCGGGAACCTATGCAGATGATGCAACCGTCGCCGTATCATGCACCGGCCACGGCGAGTATTTCATGCGTTGCGTGACGGCATACCGCGTGGCGGCGCTGGTCGAACTGGGGGGATTGAGCGTCGACGAAGCTTCACATCGTGCTATCGCAGAGATCGGACGGATGGGCGGGACCGGAGGATTGATCGCCATCGATGCACGTGGACGCTACGCCATGCCCTATAATTCGCGAGGCATGTATCGCGGCGTTATCTCCGAAGACGGGATAGTCAGCGTCTCGATTGCGTGAACAGTTTACTTCGGTTTCCATAGTGCGATTGCGTCGATATCAACAAGAGAACCGTAATGCAGGGATGGAACGGGCGTCACAGTCCGCGCTGGTTTCTCATCGCCCATAACTTAGACGTAAACCTGGTAGAAAGCAGTCTAGTTTTCGATTCCGACGATATAAGCGGTCACTTTGACAATGGTTTCCCGATTGCCGCCGCCCTCTGCCACGATAGCGAGACCGTTTGATAAGGCCTGACGCACCTGCACCTCGAAGGGTTTGGCGGCTTCATGACTTTCGTCTGCTGTCCGGCCAAGCTGCCCCGAGACAAATATGAAGCTTTCCGTAGCGATACCTTGAGAATAATGTCCACCGGGGCTGCCGAGGTCGTCGTCTGCGATAAACTTCAGCCCCATCCTCACCACCCTCCGAACCGCTTCCAACTATCCACGATTTCGTTTTCGGCATTCACCACCGAATAGCGATCGTGCTGCGCGGCCGTAGCGCAGGCATGGTTCGGCAAAATCCGAACCTTCGCGCCGTAAGGCAGATCAGGCAACGCCACCCGGCTCCCTGGTCGCATTGCAAGGATGCCATGCTCCTGATTGACGTCCACAACGATCAGATCCGGATAAGGTCGGCCTTGAAGATCGCAGACAACGCCGTATCCGTAATCTACGGCCTGTTTTGCGGTGCCGCGATCCCGCGATAGAGCCATCCAGCCTGCATCGATTATGATCCAGCCTTTAGCGGTCTGATGACCGATTACAGTTGCCAAAACTGAAAGGGCTATATCTTGAATATCGCAGACGCCTAACCCCGCCATGACGAGGTCGAATGCGGTAAAAACGCCCGCCCGCGCCTCCGTAATGCCTTTGAAGCCAGTTGCA
>CAYVJO010000077.1:4488-9483 GCA_964451735.1 uncultured Hyphomicrobiaceae bacterium
CCACACTGACAATGGGGCATGGCAAACCTGCATCCCTCAAAGTCTGCGCCGCCGCAAGAGTGCGACTGCATTCCTGATCCGCTATCGCGACGAGTTCAGGCCTGGATAGGCATGCGTAGGAGCTGCCGGCATGCGCCATGACGCCTTTCAGTTCGCAACCGCCTTCGACAAGGCTTTTCGCAATGGCGATAAGTTGTGGCGATTGCGGGTCTACTCCCGACCTGTGCCCATCTGCATCAATTTCGACAAGTACGGCAAAGCGTTCATCTGCATCCCGCGCAAAGATGCTGATAGCTTGCGCCGCCGCGAGACTATCCACAACGCAGATAAGATCGCAGCCCGACATTCTAATATTCGCTACTCGGGGAAGCTTGTCTGGCGCCACGCAAACGGCGTACAAAATGTCCGTTATGCCATGCGAGGCGAAAACTTCCGCCTCCTTCAGTGTGGAAACCGTGATCGCCTTTATCGCTTCTGGGGGAAGACTGAATAGCGCTTCCGGCGACTTAAGCGTTTTCACATGAATGCGAAGGCGAACTTCGACACCGTCCAAGCGCGATAAAAGTCGTGCGACGTTGCGGTTCATTTTCAAGGCGTCTAGAAGCAGCGTCGGCGTCTGGAGCTTATCAAGTTGCATGTATTAGCAATCCGAGCTTACCGCGCCTCGGCCATGATGCGCGCCGCTGTCGGAGCCATCTCGTCATTACGGTGACCGGCACTTCCACAACGCGCCATTGAAAAGATGCGCCCAGCTTACGGGCCGCAGTGGCGGAACGTTTGTAAAAGTAATGGCCCCGTGCGAGACGATGCGGCCCTTGTATCTCGGTCTCCTTCACTGAGCGAAGATTTCGCCCGCGTTGAGTATCCTCGGCGCCAAGAAGAATGACCATGGGCGTTGCGAAAGCTCGCCGCATCAAGCTGCTGGAAATAGCGGACCCTCTCAAGCCATAAGGAAAGCTATATTCTTGGTCCGGCAATATATACCAGCCCGAGTTAGAGGTGATCGCCAGCTTCACGCCCGCGCCGCCGGTGTGCATGACATAGCGGTGTACAAACTGGCCGCCCGCGCTATGACCGTAGATGTAAAACCCGGTCTCCTTGCTCCCCGTCATCTCGACAGCGGCCGCAAAGGCTTTCTGCACGACGGTGATGCTCCAGTCCTTCGCCGGTAACAACGCCAGTTTGGAGGTGCTCACATTTCCGAAAGCGTAACGCCACGAACCGGGCCATGCATCCTTGCGGAACTCCGGCGTCAGCAGAAGCGCGCCATGCTTTTCCGCGAAGGGCCGCCATACGTCGAAATAATCGTCCGCCGTGCGACCGACCCCGTGCATCACGATCCAGATAGGGCTGTTAGGTCCGAAGTCCTTGGCGCGGTAGGCGTATATCGGAACCGGGCCGCGCGGGGCGTCGATACGGAATTCGCTCTCGCCGACCGGAAGGCCGCCAGCGCTCGCCGCCCGTCCGTCTCCCGCCAGCATCACGATGGTAACTGCAGTGAACGCATATCTCACGAAATACATGACGACTAAACTCCCGTCCAAAGCCGTTAAAACTTTACGCGCGTGCCAGTGTAGACGATGCCAAGGTCTTCATAAGCCTCGGCGTCCTTTGGAAGCGGCGGAGGCGTGTTTCTCCCTCCCTCAATCCCGTCTATGTCGTATTTAAAGTAACGGAGACCGCCGTATATCTCCATGTCCGCACTGTCGATCTTCTGAACGATGCCCCCGCCTATCATGGTGAGTTTACTGTCAGTCACACGGTCGAACCCACCGACATCGCGTCCCGTAAGACCATCATGCGCTTCAGCATATTCGCCAAAAATAGACGTCTCTCCAAGCCCAGACCATTTCTGTCTTATGCCACCCTGCGCGTAGTAATAGTTGAAATCCGCGAAAGGAGTGCTCGCTATTTGCAGCACGTTATTGTTCCCAATCTGCTCACCCTGCCTTACCAGGCTGCTGTCACCGTCGAACTCACGATGAATATAGGCGGCATTAGCAAAAAGGCCGGTTGGTACGTGGAGGAGGGCGCCTGAACCTTTGAACTCGGTGATAAGTGTATCCCCCGGAATATCCCCGCCATCGCTATCTTCAAGATAGCCGACCCGTAGTCGAACGCGCCAGTCGCTGAAGCTCCGTGCGTAAGTAACAGCGACATCCCAGAAGTCGTTTTCACCCCAGAACGCTGACGCGACAAATCCATAATACTGTTCTGAGTCCCAGCGGACGCCATCCCGGCGGGGAGTGTCCAGATCCCGGACAAACGATCGCATGGTTGTGCCTCTCGTCGACTCGACGGGCCCAAGCAGGTTCTCAAATGGGGTATTCCGGCGGCGAAGCCTCATCGCTCCGCCGATCAAAGCTATATCCGCTGATGTTACCCCGCTTGTTCCGCCGAGGTTGGCGTTGATAACCTCATCGGTTGCGGGGGATGTCTGGCCAATGGTGAGGCGACCATAAAGATTGTGCTGAAGCCAGAATTCCGCGAACCTTGTTTCCAGAACGCCTTCTTCTCCATCATCATCAATCTGGCTAAGATCGATCGAACGGGCGTCGTTGACCCGCAGATTGATGTTATATCCCGCCTTCAACGCGCGGCTGATACGCGCTTCACCATCAATCCCAAAGCGGGTGCCAGATGTCGTATTATCGGCGATATAGACATCCTTCAGCTCGCCGTCGTTCCACCACATCAGCATCTTGTTGACCTGCCCGGTGATATTGACGGATACGGCCCTGTTGCCTTTTGTGGCCGCGGTCGCCTCAAGCTCGGCGACGCGCTCCTCCACTTCCTCCAGGCTGGCGTGGGAGGGGGCCGCATCCTTGACGCCGCCTCGGGAGGCGTTCGCGAAATACGCGCCGAGCTTCTCCATCTCAAAGCGCAAGCCGAGCGAACCGCCGTAGAAAAACGCGTCGCCGTTGTCTGATATGTTGAAGCGGCTGGCGTTTGCTGCGTCGCCGAAATACGAAACCGCCTCGCTCAAGTTATTGATCCAGAGGAATGTCCCGGCAGCCGTCAGGACGACGCCGTCATTGATGCGCCAGTCAATCCGTGGGTTTAGTTCGATGGCGGTGGCGGCGAAAACGTCGTCGCCGTCCTTCAGCACGCGGCTGCGCGAGGGCACCGCTCCGCTCACGCTGAGCGTGGTGAAAGTGCTCTCCACATCCGCGAAATTGGCGTACACGCCGGCCTTGGCGCTGCCGCCGATGCTTATTCCCGGCGTTATGTCGATCATGCCCTGGTAGCCGATCTGTAGGCCTGCTAGCAAATTGTCCGAGCGGATTGAGAGCCCGTCGATGCGCTCGCCGCCATTGGGCGGGAAATCGGCAAAACGGTCATGGGTGGACGAGCTGAACTTTTCCGACAGGAAAATCGCGCGCGCGCCGATAAGCAATCCAGGCAGGCCGAAAGCGTCGCGCAGGTTTGCCTCCGCCCCCATCAGGTCGGTTTGCTGCTCGATGATCATGCCGTAGATGTCTTCCGAATAGCGGAAGAAGTTATCGCCGCCGGGAAAATCGCGATTGGTGTAGATGGCGTCCGTATCGTTGGAACCTGCGTTTAGCCCCTCGATCGCGGCGCGGCCCTGTATGGGGCTGAGGAAAAAGCCGGACACCTCGATGGGAAGCCCGTTTATCTCCATCTCAGCGGTCAGCCGCACGCCTGAAGAGGCGTCGTCGAATTTCAGCGCGGAGGAGTTGAACGGAACAAACGGATCGATAGGCGCAGTGGTGTCCCCGGCCTTGGTCAGCGGCCGCGCCGCCGCGCCGTCGCGCTTTAAGACCAAGCCTTCCACCGTTATGCGCGTCGTCCAGCCTCCGTTATCGGATAACGACTCTGCTACTTCATCAGAGATTTCATCGTCGATCGCCTCTACGCCTAGAGCCGTCTCCTGGGCAAATGCATTACCCATCAGGCAAGCGCCAAGAGCAAGAGCCTGCAACCCTGTCGCCGTTAAAGTCCGCCTACGTAGTTTATTTTGCATGATTATCCCCCCAGAACAACGCAAACTCCTAAAGCCCTTAAAGAAACGTGAGCTGCCCCCCTATTGGGCGCGCGACGCAATCTTCGTTCGCTGACACAGGTGTCAGGAAAAACTGTATATTCTCAAATAATTATCTACGGATATCACGTTAGGATGGGAGTCAGTGCGAAATCCAATACCAAGATCGAGACAGCCAATGCTTGTGCGGCATGAGCGCGCGCATTCATCTTGCGCATTTGCTTATTTGGCGAGCAATAGAACCGTAGCGCCGGCCTGCAAGGCTAGAAAGACGCGAAATTGTGCCGATTGCATAGATTTCTTCTAGGCCATCTACGGACGTGGGGATATTGCTTCGTTCCTGGACGCCGCTTGGCGGAAAGCCGTTGGGGTTTGACCCGTGATTTTCTCGAATGCCGCGTTGAAAGTCGATTTGCTGTTGAATCCGGCTTCGGTCGCCAAAGTTAGAAGCGTTTTCTCGCTCTGAACCGCGCCGGGATTGTCGTAAGCTCGACTCCTGAGAGGGTGGAGCCGTTATGAGCAAAACAATGAACAAGTATGCGCCTGAAGTCCGCGATCGGGCTGTGCGGACGGTTCTGGATCATCAGAAGGATCACGCCTCGCGCTGGGCCGCAGCGGTGTCGATCGCGGCAAAGATCGGGTGTGGGGCACAGACGCTGCACGCTCTGTCCGGCGCACATAACGCCCTACGTGCGCGGAGAGGCGAAGGAACGTGTGCGGATTTTGGCGACGATCATGCTCGCGACAAGTTATTTAAGTTAAGCACCACAAGCCTTCATAGTTTGGAACGCGCGTCTAAAGTCGCCCGCGCGACAAACTAATTAGAAATTTCTCAAAAAATCGGCTGATGTTATTCAATATTGGAGAAAGACTGAAGTGAAGTGCCATCAATGCGAACATCCGGCATTATTCGAACATGAGGGTAACATTCTCTTGTGCCTAAGCAGAGATTCTTTGGTTGGCCAACGGATCGCGACCTCGTTCCAAGTTCA
>CAYVJO010000078.1:0-1535 GCA_964451735.1 uncultured Hyphomicrobiaceae bacterium
AAAGAACGCCAGCGCGTAGCGAGGCGCATATGAGCGTGCTTTCTCCTTGACCAGCCTGGCGATAAGGGCGAGATCGCTACGCGGCAGGAAGAGTTCCAGAATTTTCATGAATGTTCGCCGTAATTTGCCTTTGCGTCGCGCTTATCCGATTGCCGGCTGATTAAAAGATGCGCTGCGAAAATGGTTCTTAGTCTTGGACTCGAACCTTCAGGGGTAGATAAACGGTTGTCCGCCGCGTTGTCAAAAGCGGTTTGATGGAAATATTTGCGAAAAGCCGCGTGCTAGGCGTTCCGCTTTTGCGCTATCTCAAGCTCAGTCAGCCCTTACAGGGGTTTCGGGATCGCTGAACATGAACTCAGATCCGCTGGTAACAATGTTTGTTGGAGGGATTGTCGCAGCCTTTCTTTTCGGCTTCATAGCTCATAAGCTCGGACTGCCGCCGATTACCGGCTATCTTTTGGCGGGAGCAGCAATAGGGCCCTACACGACCGGCTTCGTCGCCGACAGCGACTTGGCGGGCGAACTTGCCGATCTGGGCGTCATTCTGATCATGTTCGGCGTTGGCCTGCGGTTTTCACCAGCAAAACTCGCCGAGTACAGATGGATGGCCCTGCCCAGTGCTCTTGGGCAGACGGCGATCGTAACCGCCATCGGCGCGAGTCTTGGAGCCTTGCTCGGCATGCCCTTGCTCGAAGGCGCGATTTTTGGGTTCAGCCTGTCGGTCGCTAGCACGTTGGTTCTGCTGCGCGCTCTTGAAGACCGCCGCGAGACCTCTTCGCCAGCCGGTCGTTTGGCGGTGTCCTGGCTGATCGTTCACAATGTCACCGCTGTATTGATCTTGGTCGCTATGCAGGTTCTGGCTACCGGAGAACCGGCGGGAGCGACAGGCAGCGCCGCGCTGTTAAGCGCAATTGCCATCAAGGCGGCAGGTTTGGGGGCGTTCGTACTCGCCTTGCTGGCTGCCGCAAGGCGCATCCTGCCGGGACTGCTTGTATTCATCGCGAGGACGAGGTCGCGGGAGCTTTTCTCTCTGGGTGTTTTCTCCCTCGCGCTTGGCATCGCCTATACGGCTCACGCGGGGTTCGGGGCAAGCTTTGCGCTCGGGGCCTTTCTGGCGGGGGTAGTGCTGAACGAGACCGACATCAGCCATCGCGCGGCGGAGGATCTTATCCCGCTGCGAGAGGCTTTTGCGGTTTTATTCTTCGTCTCGGTGGGAATGCTCTTCAATCCGGAAGCTCTTATTGCCCAGAGCTGGGTGATCCTTGCCATTCTCACGGTGATCGTGCTCGGCAATGGCGCGGCTGCGTGGTTGATGCTGACCCTGATGCGCACGCCACCGGCCCTACGCGCAACGCTGGCAAGCGGTCTTGCTCAGATCGGTGAGTTTTCCTTTCTGATCGGCAGCGCGGGGCTAGCGCTCGGTTTGATCAGCGAGAGCACGCATGCTTACATCACGGCGGGGGCCTTTCTCGCAATCGTGCTGAACCCGGCTCTCCGTTACGCGGTCCGCTGGCTTTTTCGGGAGCAGGATCGTC
>CAYVJO010000078.1:1545-5878 GCA_964451735.1 uncultured Hyphomicrobiaceae bacterium
AGGAGACAGATGCGCCGAATTCAGCTTGACGTGGGAAGATGCTGGAGTCCGCACCGCGTCTATTCCCGGCCTGATCGGCAGAAGCCTTATTGCGGAGCAAGCGTATCGAGATAGCTGAGCAATGCGTCGATTTCCTCAGGCGTAAAGCGAAATTCCGGCATGGCGTGATGACCTACCACAATGCCTTCGGCGAGTGCTTCGGCAAGGCTCTCAGACGGATAGCGCTTCATGATATCACGGAATGGGGGCGCGTCCTTGTAAGGGCTCTCACCGGTCGCGGCGATGGCGTGACATTGTGCGCAACGCGATTGAGCGAGCGCTTCACCATCTTGCGTGTCGGCGCTCGCAGAATGAACAGCTGAAAAGAAAAAACCCGCTGCAAGAGCAAGGGCTCGAATCATGATCACCGTCCGTCATGACTGACTTGTTGAAAATGCAGCAAGAATACCCGCTATTGCGGGCCGCCTGCTAAGAGACTAACACAACTCAGCAAAAACGCAGGATTGGCTGGGGCGCCAGGATTCGAACCTGGGATCACGGTACCAAAAACCGATGCCTTACCGCTTGGCCACGCCCCAATACGCATCATGCCTATTTATTCGTTTGCGAGGTTATACGTGCGCTATGAAGTGGTTTCAAGCCAGAAGCCGCCGCGTGCTGAAATAGCTCACCCATAATTTGCGGGTTGGATTATAGACTCAAGGGCATAATTCGTAAAAATGGAAAGCGGTTTTGCGAAAAGATTATGCCAAAACTAAAGTTAGAGCCTGTTCTGAGTCCATTAGACCGGATCAGGCTCTAGCGCGCGAGACTTTGAATCAAAATCGGCCTTGACGCTCTATCTGATTGTTCCAGCATAGGATTTTCCTGAAAACCGCTGCGCGGTTTTCGGTCCAATGCTCTAGGTCAGTTCGCCGCATTGGCGGTTATCACATACCCGCTACAACTTCGGGCCCGGACCAGATCCGGACCCGAATGAGGGCGAGCTCCATTTCGCGCATGATGCAGGCTTAATCTTTTTTCGGCTCGAAACCATCCCCTGGCTTCTCCCGAGGCTCTGCGCCATCCTCGCCAGGCGCCGCCTGCCTGGCATCGTCATTAGCAGCAGGCGGCGGAGCGGCTGGGGCAGGCGGGGCAGCTTGTGTAGCGCTTTCAACGTTGCCGGGCGGGGCGATCAGAGTCCTCTGGTCCGAGGCACTTTGGCTCAAATCGCCAAGGACCGGCCCTTGAGGCTTTCTTATCTGTGTTTCATAAGAGTTAGGGACATCGAAATATCCGCCTGCTTCAGGATAAATCCGCGCCATGTCCGCAGCCCGGCGCCTCCGGGCCAAAATGAAGGTGATCGTCGCCGTGATCAGCCCCAGAACCGCGGCGATGATGGCGTAAATCGGCTCAAGCGTTTGAGCCTGGGCAAGAAACCAGTCCCAAGTCGTGACATCGACGTCTATCGAGGCATCGAGCGTTTTGATCAGAACGGGTGGCATCGCGCCCTGATCGCCCTGAATATGCGCGTATAGCCGCAGTTTCAGTGTCTGCCCCTTGCCAGTCTCGGTTGGCTTGACCTTCCAGTTCCAGCTAGCAGGCTGCGGCGGCACGATCGTTTGTTCCTGGCGTCCGGACGGAGAGATATCGAACGTGCGCCCGGATAATTCCGCCGACATGATTTGAGTGATTTTCGTAAGGCCCTGCTTGACCTCGCCGGGCAGAGACTTCAGCTCGTCGGAAACGTCATTCGGCAGATCCTTGCCTTCCCAGTCGGTGCGTAGAACAAGCGCGATCTCGGTCGTCTTACCGAGCATCATCTCCTTGGGGTGATTATATTCGAGTGGTTTTTCCAGCAATCGATCGAGCACGGCATTGAGATCGGGGCAATTGCCGAGCACCCCGAGCGCGCGGCATTGTTCATCGCCAATTGTACCCTCCGCTACAGCTGGTGACGCTCTCCTCATGCCGGGCGCTCCAAGTTGGGCTTCTTGCTCGACTTGAGCGGGGGGCTCATCGGAGGCAGTCGCTGCTGGTGGCGATGCTTCAGCGACGCTTGCGGGATCGGCTGCGGGCAGTTGTTCTTGCGGCTGCGGCTCTTCAGGCGCAGCGCTCTCCGCTTGAGCCGCAGCCGCAACTTCGGGTTCGCCCTGGCTTCCAGAGATGGCCGCATCGCGCGCAGCGCTGTCCTGAGCGGGCGCTGGGTCTTCTGCGTCTTGCACGGCATCCGGGGCGGCTGATGCCTCTGTTCCAGCTATCGGCGCTGCGGGTGCTGCGGGTTCAGCGAACGCCGCAGCTTCGCCCCCGCCCGTCGCGGGATAGGCTATGTCCAGCAACCCGGCAAGCTGCGCCAGAAAGGCGTCGATCGAAAAGGGTGAACGGCCCGCTTCGTATAATCTTTGGCAAAGAGCCGAGAAATAGGCACGGCTTACCGAGCCGCGATCCAGAGCATAAGCGCTGACGAGGCTTGCAATACTGTCTTGAGCGACGAGGGTAAGCTGCTGGGATGCAGCCGCATGGTTTTCGGCGTCGGCGCGCGCGCGTTCTGCAATCGCCTTGGCCGCATCCGGGTTCCGAATGGAGGTTGGGATCGCGCATTGCGCCGTCATCGCTGATAGTTGGACGACCCGTGATTCTGTTGCGCCCTGGGCTGCTTGTGCTGCCTGGTCAACCGCGGCCTTGCGTTCGGCTTCTTGCTTCGCTAGACGCTCGACCTCCTCAGCGGCCTTGCGTTCGGCTTCTTGCTTCGCCAAACGCTCGGCCTCCTCGGCGGCCTGACGCTCAGCCGCTTCCAGGGCGATACGAGCGGACTCTTCCGCAGCCCTTCGCTGCGCTTCATCTTGCGCGAGCCGCTTGGCCTCCTCGACAACCGCTTTCCTCTTGGCCTCTTCTCTGGAAGCCTCGATGGCCAGTCTTTCTGCGCGCGCTTCGGCTTCGGCGGTTCCCACTGGCTGCATGTCAGCCGAATGAGCCGCGCCCGAGAGCGACAACATAAGGGCAAAGATAACGTAACGCATACTGACCCCCAACCAAAACACGTCGGCCTCCGCTGAAAAAAGTCAGCGGTCTTAAATCGCATTTTAAATAACACGGGAAAGGCGTCCGCGTTAACCGAATCTCAAGTCTTTTGCTGCCTGAAAACCACTCAAAGACTTGAAACAATGCCGCTTTCAGTCGTTGCAGGGTATGCGGCGCTCAACCTTTCCGAGAAGGCTGAAAACCGTCCTTCAGCGATCGCGGCCCGCGCCTCTGCCATAAGCTGCTGATAGAAGTGAATATTCGCCCAGCTGAGAAGCATAGCGCCAAGAATTTCTCCTGCCTTGAACAGGTGATGCAGATAGGCGCGGGAGTAATCGCGAGCGGCTGGGCAAGTGCTCGTTTCGTCGAGTGGGCGAGGGTCTTCGGCATGCGCCGCGTTGCGCAGATTGATCTTGCCCGACCAGGTGAAGGCCTGCCCGTGGCGTCCGGATCGCGTAGGCATGACGCAGTCGAACATATCGACGCCGCGCGCGATAGCGGAGACAAGATCGGCAGGAGTGCCAACGCCCATGAGATAGCGCGGCTTTTGAACAGGCAGCAGCGGGACCGTTTCTCGCAACGTCTTGAGCATGAGCGCTGGCCCTTCGCCAACCGCAAGACCGCCGATCGCATAGCCTTGAAAATCCATGGCGACGAGCGCATCGGCTGAGCGGGCGCGCAAATCCTCGAACACGCCGCCCTGAACGATGCCGAACAGTGCCTGGTGAGAACCAGCGATCCGGGCGAAAGCATTCTGCGAACGCTCAGCCCAGCGCAGCGACAACTCCATGGAGTAGCGCGCTTCCTCCCAGCTCGCTGGAAAAGGGGTGCACTCGTCGAATTGCATCTGGATATCGGCTCCGAGCAAGGTCTGGATCTCGATGGAGCGCTCCGGTGTCAGATGATGGCTCGATCCATCGATATGGGATTGGAAGGTAACCCCGTCCTCTGAGATTTTCCGGAGCTGCGAGAGCGACATGACCTGAAAACCGCCGCTATCGGTCAGGATTGGGCCGGGCCAGCCCATGAACCGATGCAGACCACCCAGCTTCGCCACACGCTCAGCGCCAGGACGCAGCATGAGATGATACGTATTGCCGAGGATGACGTCCGCTCCGGTGGACTTCACGGTCTCGGCGAACATGGCCTTTACCGTCCCCGCCGTTCCGACCGGCATGAAGGCGGGCGTCCTTATGGTCCCGCGCGAGGTTGTAATTTCGCCAAGCCGTGCCGCGCCGTCTTGCGCTTTCAGCTCGAAACGGACATGCGGTATCATCAGACGCGCCGCTCAATAAAGCTCGATAGCGAGCGCCGTCGCTTCGCCGCCGCCGAT
>CAYVJO010000078.1:5888-9477 GCA_964451735.1 uncultured Hyphomicrobiaceae bacterium
GGCCGGAACCGGCGCCAGTGACCAGAGCAGGCGTGTCGGGGCCGAGGCGCATGGCTCAGGCCCGTTCCAAGGCGAGTGCCGTGCCTTCGCCGCCGCCGATGCAGATCGCGGCGATCCCGCGCGCGCCGCCACGCTTTTTGAGCGCATGGATCAAGGTGACGAGAATCCGCGCACCCGACGCGCCGATCGGGTGCCCGAGAGCACATGCGCCACCATTCACATTGACGATGTCATGCGGCAGGCCGAGATCGCGCATCGCCGCCATAGCGACGACGGCGAAAGCTTCATTGATTTCGTAGAGATCCACATCGGCGATCTTCCAACCCGTACTCTCGCAGAGCGTGCGGATCGCCTCGATCGGAGCCGTGGTGAACCAGGCAGGCGCCTGCGCATGGGCAGCCGAGCCGACGATCTTGGCCAGCGGCGTGACGCCCTGCCGTTCAGCCTCGCTTTCGCGCATCAGCACGAGCGCGGCCGCGCCGTCGGAAATTGAGCTTGAATTTGCGGCGGTAACTGTACCACCCTCGCGGAAAGCCGGTTTCAAAAACGGTATCTTTTCAGGTTTCGCGGCAAAGGGCTGTTCGTCCTTCTCGACCTGGGCCAGCGTTTTGCCCGCCTCACTCGCAAAATCGCCGTCGATATTGGCGCGTTTGGCCCGCTCCAGAGAAGCGAGGGCAAAATCATCCTGAGCGGCGCGGGTGAACTGATAATGCTCGGCCGTATCCTCAGCATATGTTCCCATCAGGCGGCCGGGATCGTAGGCGTCTTCAAGTCCGTCCAAGAACATATGGTCGAGCACCTGACCGTGGCCGAGACGCAGTCCGCCGCGCGCTTTGGGCAAGAGGTATGGCGCATTCGACATGCTCTCCATGCCACCAGCGATGATCACGTCCTGTGGGCGCGACTGAAGCGCGTCGCAAGCCATCATGACGGTTTTCATACCCGAGCCGCACATTTTGTTCACTGTTGTGCATGCAACGGAGTTCTGCAGACCGGCAGCAAGGGCCGCTTGCCGCGCAGGCGCCTGGCCCTGTCCGGCGGGCAGAACGCATCCGATCAATACCTCACCGACCCGAAAAGGTTCGATTCCGGACGTGCCGAGCGCGCCCCTGATCGCTTCTGCCCCAATTCGAGGCGCGGCAAGAGATGAAAGGCCGCCTTGAAACGCGCCGATCGCGGTTCGTGCTGCACCAGCAATAATGACGGGATCACGGCCATTTACGGTCATTGAGCTTTTCCCTGGATCGCGTGAGATGCAAGAAGCTTAGAATATTGCGCGCCGAAGTGGAAACTGGTTTTACCGTACATGGGGATGGGCGGGCTAAATCCTGCGGACGGTGAAGTGCGCCACGCGGGAGCTGGATCAGGATGATTTCCAAAAGCTCCACTAGAAACAAATATTTAGCTAGTGGTTCTTATAAATGAGACATTTGCATATGTGGGCGCTGCACGGGGATGCAAGTGTTTCAGTCGAACCACGAGCAGCGTCGATTGTCACCTAACGCAGAAGCGCTTCCAACTGATCTTCGGGGATCGCTTTGTCGAGCTGATTGAACTGGCCGAAAGCGATCAGCTCCTCCCCTTTCAGGCGCATATTGCCGAGCAGTGAGCGTAGAAGGCTGCCGCCCAGCGTGATGCATGAAATACCGATCTCGGCGAAAGCCTTGATTTCAGGGGCAGGCGTGTAACCGATGGAAACGGCAAGCGGCCCGTCCACGACACGGGCAAGTTTTTCGAGGATCTGAAGGTGCTGAACGCCGGGCACGATAACGCAATCGGCTCCTGCGGCGAAATACGCTTCGGCCCGCTCCACGGTCGTCTCGAAAGGCGAGTGCACCTTGGCGCCGAGAAGGAATCCTTCCGTACTTGCAGTAATCACGGCAGGCATTTTGACCTCGGCGGTTGCCGCCTTAACGGCGCGGACGCATTCAGCCATATCGTCGATCGACATGATGCCATGCGCGCCTCCACGACCGCCATCGCCAATGGTTACACCGACGCAGCCTGCCGAGATGGCTGCACTGACAGCGTATTTGATTTCCTCAAGAGAGCGCCCCGAAGCGCCCTCAAGATCGGCGTTGACCGGCGACTCGGAGTTTTTCGTTATACGCGCCGCGATGGAGAGCAGATCATCCGTCGCAACTCTCTCTTGGCTGGTGTAACCGAGGCACCAGCCGATGGCCCGCGCCGATGTGCCGATAAATTCGAACCCAGCATCCGCCATGACACGGGCACTCGCGACGTCCCACACTTCTGGCATAACGAAGGTTTCGGATGTCTGAAGACGCCGTCGGAACTTGCGTATGCGATCTTTTTGGCCGCCTACCGTAACTTGATCCATGAGTAAGCTTTGGTCCATCTTCTGACGCTTCACGATAATAAGGGTTCAAGCAGCAGCATTATGTCAAATTAAGGTATTGGCGATAGATTTCCTTGATTCGACGCCAGACCTACTCGTCACCCTTTTTGTTTTATCTGGAAAATTGCGGCAATGTCATCTTTGACTTTGTATTGTGGTCGATATTTCTCTGTCTCGATGTGAAACAGACAATGTCACTGACTAAAGCGATTTTATAACGCCGTGCTGTCACGATTGAAAGACATGGATTCGGCTCCCAGCTCACCTGCTACGTAATTTGTGTGCCCGAAATGGCGCATGAATGAGGCGGACAGCGCCTGATCGAGTTCCAGCAATGGTAAATTGCGGCCGAGATCGGACAAACTTGTCACTCCATGATCGCGAATCCCGCACGGAACGATCCCCTTGTAATAATCCAGCTGTGGTGAAACGTTGATGCTGACGCCGTGAAAGCTGACCCAGCGGCGGACACGAATCCCGATCGCGGCGATCTTGTCCTCCGCCTGCGGACCTTTTTCCGGGCGAGGAACCCAGATGCCGGTCCGGCCCTCCCTGGCGCAACTCGCAACGCCGAGCGCGCCAAGCGTATCGATGATCCAGCTTTCTATTTGGCGGATGAAGCCGCGCACATCCTTGCCGCGCCCCGCCAGGTCGAGCATCAAATAGACTATACGTTGTCCAGGACCGTGATAGGTGAATTGCCCACCTCGCCCAGTTTGAAAAACCGGGAGACGGTCTGGCTCGACAAGATCGCCCGGCTTGGCGCTGGTGCCCGCCGTGTAGATAGGCGGGTGCTGAAGCAGCCAGACGAGTTCGGAAGCATCCCCGCACCTGATCGCCTCCACCTCTCGTTCCATGATGGCGACCGCGTCGGGATAAGGCACAAGATCCGGACTCGTCGCCCAGCGGATCGGAGAGTGTACGTTTTTTAGCGAAAAATCGCCCTGGCTATCCGCCAATTTTACCAAATCGAAACTCCCTTATGAGACTTTCAGTCATGTCAAGCGTTGGGCGGTGCGGACCGCAACGATCAAGCCCCGCGTACGTTGCGGCCGCCTCTCCTTTTCACTGAATTGTAGCCTGCTCTCCATGGCCCGCTTGCATAAAAGTTTTGCCTTTGCTAATGCTTTGCAGCGCACGGCGTTCTTAACCTCACCATAAGCTTTAAGGATGACCAAGGCTAGGCGCACAAAATCCGTGCGGTCGTGGCGGAACAGGTAGACGCGCAGC
>CAYVJO010000079.1:0-5241 GCA_964451735.1 uncultured Hyphomicrobiaceae bacterium
GTTCTAGAACAGCGCCTTGCCGCGCTCGAAGGCGGAGCAGCGGCGCTCGCACTGGCCTCGGGCCAGGCGGCCTCGGCCTTCTCCGTGCAGAACCTCGCGCGCACGGGCGACAATGTGATTAGTTCCACCGACCTTTATGGCGGCACCTGGAATCTTTTTGCCAACACGCTGAAAGATCAGGGCATCGAGGTGCGCTTTGTCGATCCAGCCGACCCTGAGGCATTCGCTCGCGCCACCGATGATCGCACGCGCGCCTATTACGCTGAGACGCTGCCGAATCCCAAGCTGGAAGTCTTCCCGATCGCCGAGGTGGCCGCAATCGGCCGAAGCTTCGGCATTCCGCTGATCGTGGATAACACGGCCGCTCCCCTGCTGACCCGACCATTCGACCATGGCGCGGCCGTAGTGGTCTATTCCACGACCAAATATTTGGGTGGGCATGGCGCCAGCATCGGCGGAGTGATCGTCGACGGAGGCAATTTCGACTGGGCAGCGCACCCCGACCGTCAGCCCGCGCTCAATACCCCCGACCCAAGCTATCACGGGGCGGTCTGGGTGGAGGCGGTCAAACCAATCGGGCCGGTGGCTTATATCATCAAGGCGCGCACGACGCTTCTGCGCGATCTTGGCGCATCGCAATCGCCGTTCAACGCTTTCCTGACGTTACAGGGAATAGAGACGCTGCCCCTGCGCATCGCGCGCCACAGCGAGAATGCCGCGAAGGTCGCGGATCATCTCGCAAGCCGGCCCGAGGTCGTGCGTGTGATCTACCCTGGCCATCAGACGGGCCGCGCGCGCGAACGGGCTGACAAATATCTCACTGGCGGTTATGGCGGCCTTGTGGGCTTCGAACTCGCCGCTGGCCGCGATGCCGGGCGACGCTTCATTGACGCGCTGGAACTGCATTACCACGTCGCCAACATCGGTGATGCGCGTAGCCTGGCTATCCATCCATCCAGCACCACACACTCACAGCTGGCGCTGGAAGATCAGCTCAGAACCGGCGTTACCGAGGGGTATGTCCGCCTTTCTGTCGGGCTTGAACATATTGAGGATATTCTGGCCGATATCGACCGTGGCCTGACTGCGGCTGGTGCGTCCCAAGTTGCTGCGGAGTAACGGCGGTGACGCTCGATCATCCCGACGCAAGGCTTCCCTTACTCGACCTCGGAGCTTTCCGCGCTGGCGGGGCGGCGCAGTCGGAATTTCTCGCGCGCTTACGTCGTGCTGCGCGCGAGGCGGGGTTCTTTTATCTCACCGGCCACGGCGTCCCGCAGGCCAATTTCGATCGCATTTTCTCGCTGTCCCGTGCGTTTTTCGCCTTGCCTGATGCCGCCAAGCTTTGCGTGCAAATGGTGAAGAGCCCACATTTCTACGGCTATAATCGAGCGGGTGCGGAGATTACCCGAAACGCCCGCGATTGGCGCGAGCAGTTTGATATCGGTCCCGAGCAGACGGCCTCAACCATTGACCCCGACACACCACCCTGGGCGCGGCTGATCGGGCCGAACCAATGGCCGGAGGCGCTGCCGGAATTGCGCGGCGTAGCACTCGACTGGCACGCACGGCTGAATGCGCTGGCGGTCGAGTTGCTGGAGGCTTTCTCCCTGGCCCTCGGCCAGCTGCGCGATGCGCTAGCCCCAATTTATACCAAGGGCGGGCACGCGCGGATCAAGCTGATCCGTTATCCCCCTGTCGATCGGGGCAACAGCGATCAAGGTGTGGGCGCACACAAGGATAGCGGCTTCCTGACGTTGCTGGCGCAGGACAATGTGGGCGGGTTGGAGGTGGAGCTTGACGGAAACTGGATACCAGCAACACCGATTCCCGGCGCTTTTGTAGTGAATATCGGCGAGATTCTTGAACTGTGTACGGCCGGCTATTTGCGCGCGACGGTGCATCGCGTCGTCTCGCCTCCGCCGGGGAGCGAGCGGGTTTCCGTCGCGCATTTCTTCGGCGCCGATCTTGATGCCGAGGCCCCGATTCTGTCGTTGCCGCCGCACCTGGCCGCAGAGGCAAGAGGCGCTTCTGCCGACCCGCTGAACCCGCTCTTTCGCGAAATCGGCAAGAACTATCTCAAGGGCCGCCTGCGCTCGCATCCCGACGTGGCCGCGGCCCATCATGCAGACCTGCTGGCTTTGGGATACGCCGCCAGCGGAGCGGCGCATTATGAGCAAGCTGAAGCACGATCAGAAAAAGTGGACACTGGCTTTTCTGGAGATCGTGCGTAAACAAATCGATTTAGAGCGTAGTCAGACTATCGGATCAGGGCTTTAACGAGACATGACCCGCTTGGCAGTTGCTGTCTCCGGCAGAGCAGCGCGACCCAGTCGAAAGCCAACCCGGACTTGTTTTACAAAGTTCCAAAAAACGTGCTGACAGATCAAGCTATTATGGGCAAATCTCGGATTTCAACAGCGCCACCGGCTTCAAAGGTTGGATTGCCATTAAAAAGTGCCCTCGCTGAACCCACATCAAGAGCTTCGATGTGCATCAAGTCGCTGATGTGGGTTGCTACTCGACCAGCAACACCGTCCTTCCGAAAAGACTGTCCCGCCCGATAATGCTTCCGCCTCGAAAATGTCCTGACGCGTTCAAACGTTGACTATATGCATCCCAATCAGATTTCGACTCCTCTGACGAAGTGTCAGTATGCATGAAAATGATATATTCGCGCATCGGGCGTATTCTCCAAAATGCGGCTCAAGCGAATTGCCGAGTCGCCAGAAAGGTTATGCCTTGTGTGTTCTTGATAGTGTGGTCGAGTTGCCAGCGCGTTGCTGCCATGAAAACGGGCGCTCCGTCGCGGTCTTCGGCCATGCTGGGACGGTTTCGCTCCAGAAACGCGTTGAGCGCCGCGGGGTCATCGCTGGTGACCCAGCGCGCCGCATCATAGGGTGAGGCCTCGAAGCTGGCATCGACCTTATATTCGGCGGCAAGCCGCGAGGCGAGCACGTCGAGCTGCAAATGCCCGACAACCCCGACAATCCACTGCGAGCCGATCAGCGGACGGAAAACCTGCGCGACGCCTTCCTCGGCCAGATCGAGCAGCGCCTGACGGAGTTGTTTCGAACGCATCGGATCATGCAGCCGCACACGGCGAAGCACCTCAGGCGCAAAACTCGGAATGCCTGTGAAAATAAGCTCCTCGCCCTCGCTTAGCGCATCCCCTACACGAAACGTTCCATGATTGGGTATGCCGATCACGTCGCCAGCATAGGCCTCTTCGATGATCTCGCGCTCCTGCGCGAAAAAGAAGATCGGGCTTTGGATTGCGGTCATCTTTCCGGTGCGAGAATGTCTCAGCTTCATGCCGCGCCGGAAACGGCCGGAGCAAAGGCGGACGAAGGCGACGCGGTCACGGTGGTTGGGATCCAGATTCGCCTGAACCTTGAACACATAGCCGGAGACCTGCTGCTCCTCCGGCTCAACCATCCGGCTTACCGCTGGTTGAGGGCGAGGCGATGGCGCGTATTCCGCCAAGGCTGCCAGCAATTCAGCGACGGAAAAATCCTTCAGCGCGCTGCCGAAGAAGACAGGCGTCATGTGGCCGCCGCTATAGGCCATTACGTCGAATTCGGCATAGGCTGATCGGGCCAGTTCGGCACCATCCCGGAATGTCGCATAAACGTCCGGCGGAATGCGCGCTTCAAGCGCCGGATCTGAGGGACTGGCGAAGGGTATCGCTTCGTCATAGGGTCTACCCGGACCGCCCGATGAGGTCAGGAAACGGTTGGTCTTAAAATCAAAGCAACCGTGAAACGCAGCTCCGGGCCCGACCGGCCATGTCATGGGCGAAACGTCGAGCGCCAGCGTTTCCTCGATCTCGTCGAGCAGCTCGAAAGGGTCGCGCCCCTCGCGATCCACCTTGTTGATGAAGGTTATGATGGGAATGTCGCGCAAACGGCAAACCTCGAACAGCTTGCGGGTCTGGCTTTCAATACCTTTCGCGGAGTCGATGACAACGACGGCGGAATCGACAGCGGTGAGTGTCCGATAAGTATCTTCGCTGAAATCCTCGTGTCCCGGCGTGTCGAGAAGGTTGAAAATCACGCCATCGAGTTCGAATGTCATGACAGAGCTCGATACCGAGATACCGCGTTTGCGTTCGATTTCCAGCCAGTCCGATTGGGTACGGCGCCGCTCCCCGCGGCTACGCACATGGCCGGCCTGACTGATTGCGCCGCCGAAGAGCAGCAATTTTTCGGTCAGGGTTGTCTTGCCTGCGTCCGGGTGAGAAATGATTGCGAAGGTACGCCTCCGCGCCGCGCCGCTCGGCCCAAGGGCGGGTTGCATCGAAACCGGATCGCTAGCATTGCTCCTTTCTAATGTCATATGGTCTTTACTACCTTGTAACGGATATGGGTAACGAGAGTGGGATCTCGCTGTTCGATTTTCCTCGCCGCAAGCTTACAGGACGGCCGCGCGGATAAAGCTCTTGCGCTTGTCTATATCATGAGCTCGTCCGCGTCGATGGCACTGTTTGCTGCGCGTGCGATGACGCACTCCTCATTCGGAACAGGCTACCGTTGCCACCGCGGCCTTCGGCGAGCTTGGCCTGCTCAACGCAGGGATTCAGTTCAGTGCCGACAAAATTGTTGTCGAACCAGAGCGTCGTATTCCGTTTCTCCGCGCTCGCTCGTTCCAGTCCGTTCCACGACGATCGTCGCCTTCATGATCCATCGAGGTCAGCGTCTGGAGCAAGGCGGATTTCCTCCGGTGAAAAAACGCCTGCGCTCGTTGCGGCCGGAGTCTCCCACCTCGTGCGCTCCCTCTGGACTCTCAGCAGCGACAGACCATATCCACATCATAGCTGAAAAGCGGCAAGCGTCTCGCGCGCCTTGTCCCAACCCTCCTTTTCTTCGCTGAGAGTTCCATCATGAGTCACGACAAAACATTGCTTATTACAGGCGCTTCGAGCGGCATTGGAGAAGCGACCGCGCGTCTTGCCGCAGCGGATGGATGGCGCCTCGCCCTTGCCGCGCGTTCAGCTGATAAGCTGGAGCGCCTCGTCGCAGAGTTCGGAGCTGACCGCGCGATCGCCCTCCCCACCGATGTTACGGATTTTGACAGGCAGGAGGCCATGGTCGGCGAAACGCTTGGAGCTTTCGGATCGCTCGACGCTGTCTTTGCCAATGCTGGCGTTAGCGGCCATCCGGGAGGCTTTTCCGGAGCGCCTGTCGAATCCTGGCGGCGCATCGTCGATGTAAACGTACTTGGCGTCGCCTACACTTTGAGAGC
>CAYVJO010000079.1:5251-9474 GCA_964451735.1 uncultured Hyphomicrobiaceae bacterium
GATCCCTGCGCCAGACACATGCGGGGTTGCGAATGGTCATCACAGGCTCGATCGCTGGCCGCCGCATACTCGCGGGATCGATGTATTCGGCATCGAAATGGGCCGTCTCGGCCATCGGTTACGGACTTCGCGAAGAGTTGCGCGGAACCGGGGTGCGTGTGACGCTCATCGAGCCGGGGATCGTGAATACACCGTTTTTCGACGAGCCGAAGCCGGACGGGCTCAAAGCGGATGATGTCGCCAGGACCGTTCTTTTTGCGCTATCTCAGCCGCAAAATGTCGATCTGCATGAACTCATGGTGCTTCCATTACCGCCCGTCGAGAATGACCGGAGCTGATCAGGCGGTATGGGAGGTCGTAGTTCAGTGAAACCTGGACTTCGCAGATGAATCTTGATTGTGCGCTTATGGAAGTGCATTCCTGGACCAACTTGAGAATTGATATCGACAACTCATCGACTCGATACAATTTTCGAATATGATGAGTACTATGGCAGGAAGCAAAAAGAGCTAGAGATTTACCATAATGTCACTGTGCGAGGTATGCTCATGAGCAGTCGAAATCTATTTGCATCAATTCTGATGACTTGTCTGCTGGCAGCCGGTCTTTTTGGCTTTGCGCCAGCGGCCAATGCCGCAACGGCTGGCCAGATGTTTTTAAATGCTGACAAAGCCGCCGGAAATCCTGTGATACCGGTTAAACGCCACGTAAAACATCGCCGCAGCACTCACAAATACACGCCGCCCCCGATTGCTCCAGCTTATATTTACTATGACTACCCGTACTATTTCAGCCGCGGCCACTATCCGACCCACATAGGACGCGGTTTCGTCTATTACGCTCCGCCTTATGATTATAGGCGCGGCTACCCTTCGAGATTTGGTGGGATTTGTTCAAAATATCCAGGCAGATGCGCTATCGAGTAATAGCACTCTATGTATCGGGCAGCACAGTTAGAACGTAGTCCGTAATAGCATAAACCGGTTTTTAGCAAAGATTACGCCAAGACAAAAAAAGTTTGAGCCCTGTTCTGAGTCCATCAGAACGGATCACGCTATAATAAACATTTTTTCGATATTGTGCTGGATACTGAGGCAAGTCGAACGTAAATCGCATGATATTGCGGCATGTTATCGGTTGGCGGCTGCAAGAGCGGCTCCGAATCCTATGAACATTGTCCCTAAAACCCGGCGCACCACTATCATCCGGCCTTCCGAGGACAGGAAGCGCCGGACTTTGCCTCCTGCAACAGCCAGCATCAAATGATTGGCAAAGCACATCGCGGAATACGTTGCCGAGAGGATTGCGACCTGGATGAAGACCGGTTGCGTTTTGTCAACGAAAGGCGGGATAAGCGCGGCAAGTATTACAAGCGCTTTAGGGTTTGTGACAGAAACGAACAACGCTTGACGGAAAAGTCTGCCCCTGCTTAGCGGTGGCGCGTCGTCTCCTGGTAGGGAAATCGACTTTCCGTCCCGCCACAGCTTGACGCCAAGGTAAACGAGATAAGCCGCCCCGATGATCTTGACGACTAGAAAGGCCGTCGCCGATACGGCAAGGATCGCAGCCAAGCCGAACGCCACGGCGAAGCCCAGCATCACGAGGCCAAGGCTATTGCCCAAAGCGGAATACACCACGGAGCGCGCGCCGAACCGCAGCGCGTTCGAAAGCGCAAGCAATACAGCCGGACCGGGGCTGATCGCCGGCAGGATGCAGACGGCGAGAAAAAGCAGATAGGTTTTCATGAGCATGGACGTTTCTCCCTGGCGAGAATAGCGCTGCTTCCAAGAGAGCGTCCATGCGATTTTCACATAGCCGATATGCTATAATAACATTTGCATACGTTCCGATCCGCTTGATGGGCGGAGTGTTTGAAGCCTAGCAGAATTCAATCCGACGGCGCGTTCACCAAGCGGATGTAGGGCTTAGGCGTTTTCCAGCCCTGCGGGAATTTCTGCTTTGCCTCTTCATCCGACACCGCGCCAGTTATGATGACGTCATCGCCCTGATGCCAATTTGCGGGTGTTGCAACCTTGTGCTTGGCAGTGAGTTGAAGCGAGTCGAGCACGCGCAGGATCTCGTCGAAATTACGCCCCGTGGTCATTGGATAGCTCAAGATCAGCTTGATGGCCTTATCCGGTGCAATCACGAACACATTGCGCACGGTTTGATTGTCGGCTGGCGTCCGGCCAGCAGACGTGTCACCGGCTTCCGCGGGCAGCATCGCGTAGAGCTTGGCGATCTTCAATTCAGGGTCGCCTATCAATGGATAGTTTGGCGCAAAGCCAGTGACGTCGCGAATATCCTCCGCCCAACGATTATGATCCTCGATCGGATCGACGCTGAGCCCGAGGATTTTGACATTGCGGCGATCGAATTCGGGCTTGAGCTTGGCCATAGTGCCCAGCTCGGTGGTGCAGACAGGCGTGAAGTCTTTTGGGTGAGAAAACAGAATGCCCCAGCTGTCGCCAAGCCATTCGTGGAAACGGATCGGGCCTTCCGTCGTTTGCGCTTCGAAATCCGGTGCGACTTGACCGATTTGCAGAGCCATGGTGGATCCTCCAGAAATTGCCTGCTCAGCATTTGTAAGCTGAGTAGAATGTAGAAAGGCATTCCTTAGAAAACAAGCGGTATCTGGGGCAGCAGAAAATTCGTTTCCAGGAATTTTTGTTTAAGGAATTTTATTCCCCAACTCTACGCTGCGCGCCTTCGCTCTTTTTGATCGCGGAGCCGTTCGAGCAAGAGTTTGCGGCGCACGGCAGCCTTCTCCATCGCAGCCAGCTTCACCGGCCCGAAACCGCGGATTTGCTCTGGTATGTCAGCAAGCGCCACCGCTGTTTCATAGGTCTCCGGCTTCAGACGCGAGACGAACTCTCCCAGCATCGCCTCGTAATCGGCAATCAGAAGGCGCTCGGCTCTGCGCTCACAGCTATAGCCGAAAATGTCGAAGCGCGTGCCCCTGAGCCGTTTCAACCGGGCGAGCACGCGGAAAGCCTTCATCATCCAGCGGCCGAAACGCACTTTGCGCGGCCGGCCTGTCGCCGGGTCGGGTTTCGAGATCAAAGGCGGCGCAAGATGGAATTCCAGCCGGTAATCCCCTTCGAAGGCGCGGTCGAGCTGGCGCTGAAACTCTGGCCCGGCGTAAAGCCGCGCGACCTCATACTCATCCTTATAGGCCATGAGCTTGAAAAGGTTTTTTGCAACCGCCCTGGTCAGTTCTTCACGCCCCGGCATCATGCGAGCCTCAAGGGCCCGGACGGTCTTGACCTGCGCGAGATAGCGTTCCGCGTAAGGAACGTCTTGATAGTCGGCGAGAAACTGCACGCGACGCTCAATGGCTTCATCGAGCGATTTTGACAGCCGTTTCCCGTAAACGGGCTGTGCCCGCCGCCGAATCAAAGCCGCGACCGCCGTCTCGTTATGCGCAATTAGCCGGCCCCAGCGGAAAGCATTGCGATTGGCCTCCACGGCCGCGCCGTTCAACCGGATCGCTTCAAGTAAAGCCTCCGCCGAGACGGGAAGGTAGCCTAGCTGATAGGCGAACCCTATCAGCAGAATATTAGCCATCCCCTTATCGCCCAGAAGTTCAGCAGCCCAGGCTTGCGCATCTATGAAGCTGCAAGCGCCATGCCCGGACTTGTCCTCGATCGCGCGGCGCAGCGCCAAACCTGGCAAGAAAAGATCCGGAGTGCGCGTGAAATCCGCTGTCATGGTCTCGTGCGAACTTGCAATGACACGGGTTCGTCCTTCGCGGATGACGCCCAGCAGCTTGGCCGATCCGGTCACCACGAGGTCGCTCCCGACGATCAGGTCCGCCCCTACCGCCGAGGCGCGGATCGCCTTGATCGCTTCCGCCTCCTTTGCGATCCGGACATGGACGGCGACCGGCCCGCCTTTCTGCGCCAGGCCCGACATATCGATAACGCCCGCGCCTTTGCCTTCCAGATGCGCGGCCATGCCGAGGATAGCGCCGACAGTCACGACGCCTGTGCCGCCAACGCCCGCGATCACGATCGAGTAGGGCCGTTCAAGCGGGGCGAGCGTTGGATCGGGCGGCGAATCGAAGTCATAAGGCCCTGTCTCGTTTTCCTTGATCGGCTTGGGGCGGCTGGCCCCGTGCACGGTTACGAAGCTCGGGCAAAAGCCCTTCAAGCAGGAGAAATCCTTGTTGCATGCATCCTGGTCGATGTCGCGCTTGCGGCCGAACTCCGTCTCCACCGGCT
>CAYVJO010000080.1:0-688 GCA_964451735.1 uncultured Hyphomicrobiaceae bacterium
CTATCACGGAGCATGGCTTTGCTGGCGTCGGCGCAGGCGCGGCGCTTGGCGGTTTGAGGCCGATCATCGAGTTCATGACTTTCAACTTCGCAATGCAGGCCATCGACCATATCATCAACTCCGCCGCCAAGACTCTCTACATGTCCGGCGGCCAGATGCATTGTCCGATCGTGTTCCGCGGACCGAACGGCGCGGCTGCGCGCGTTGCCGCCCAGCATAGCCAGTGCTATTCTGCCTGGTACGCGCACGTTCCGGGGTTGAAAGTGATTGCTCCCTCCACCGCCGCTGACGCGAAGGGGCTGCTCAAGGCCGCGATCCGTGATCCGAACCCAGTGGTCTTCCTCGAAAATGAAATTCTTTACGGCGTAAGCGGCGAGGTTCCAAAGCTTGACGACTGGATCGTGCCGATTGGCAAGGCGAAGATCGTACGCCCCGGCAAGGACGTTACCATCGTTTCCTTCCTTCGCGGAATGACGTATGCGCTGGAAGCAGCGCAAAAGCTCGCCGAGGACGGCATCGATTCCGAGGTTATCGACCTGCGCACCTTGCGACCGCTCGACATGGCGACGGTAATCGCGTCTGTAAAAAAAACCAACCGGATCGTCACCGTCGAGGAGGCTTGGCCAGTCTGCTCGGTCGGCTCCGAAATCTGTTCGCGGGTCGCCACCGATGCATTCGACTATCTCGA
>CAYVJO010000080.1:698-1036 GCA_964451735.1 uncultured Hyphomicrobiaceae bacterium
CCCCCGACGAAGGTTTCAGGCGCTGATGTACCCATGCCATATGCCGCCAATCTGGAAAAACTCGCCCTACCGGACACGCAGCGCGTTATCCAAGCGGTCAAGTCGGTTTGCTACGCATCCTAGACGAAATATAGAGGGACGCGCGCGCAATCGCCAGATTGAAAGAGACGCGCCAAAAACAGGCTGATAAGAGACCATGCCGATACCGATCCTGATGCCCGCCTTATCGCCGACCATGGAAGAGGGCAAGCTCGCTAAATGGCTTGTCAAGGAGGGCGATAAAGTTGCCTCCGGCGATGTCATTGCCGAGATCGAGACTGACAAGGCAACGATGGAGG
>CAYVJO010000080.1:1046-7833 GCA_964451735.1 uncultured Hyphomicrobiaceae bacterium
GAGGTCGAGGCGGTGGAGGAAGGCGTCGTTGGACGAATCCTCGTGCCGGCCGGGACTGAAGGCGTTGCTGTCAACGCCACGATCGCGATGTTGCTGGAAGACGGCGAGGACGGATCAGCCCTCGAAGGGGCAGGGGGTGTGAAAGCTGCTTCGGCTGCCGGAGGACCGTCTGCGAAAACACAAGCCGCACCGCCTGCACCATATCACGAACCAATACACGGCGGTGCGCCCGCCCCAAGGACGAACGGGCATGACGCCCGCGTTTTCGCATCTCCGCTTGCGCGCCGCATCGCCAAAGACAAGGCCATCGACCTCGACGCGATCCAAGGCTCGGGACCGCATGGCCGCATTGTTTTGCGCGATGTCGAAAACGCCATCGAACACGGACTGCCCGTAAACGCGCCCGCCCCGACACAAGCCCAGGCGCTGGTCCCCTCGCCTGGCACGTCACTCGCGCCGCTTGCCATGCCTGACGAGCAGGTCCTCGCCTTCTATGAGAAAGGCACATACGATGTCGTCCCGCATGACAATATGCGCAAGACTATCGCGGCTCGTCTGACCCAGGCGAAGTCCACCATTCCGCATTTCTATCTGACCATCGACGTCGAACTCGATGCCTTGCTCGAAGCTCGCCAGCGGCTGAATGTGCGTTCGCCCAAAGAGGGCTCACCAAAGGCCTACCGCCTTTCTGTCAACGACTTCATCATCAAGGCCATGGGGCTTGCGCTGATGCGCGTGCCTGCCGCCAACGCCACATGGACGCAGCAGGGAATGCTGTTCCACAAACACGCGGATGTCGCTGTCGCTGTCGCCGTCGAGGGCGGGCTTTTCACGCCGGTCATACGCAGCGTCGAGGACAAGTCGCTCGTTGAAATTTCGCAGCACATGCGCGACCTTGCCGAGCGCGCCCGCAAACGCCGTTTGGCTCCCCACGAATATCAGGGCGGATCGACCGCGATCTCCAATCTCGGCATGTATTCGATCCGGCAGTTCGACGCGGTGATCAATCCGCCGCATGCGACGATCCTGGCAGTTGGCCAAGGTGAGAAACGGCCTGCAGTCAAAGGCGATGAGATTAAGATCGTCAACGCCATGACGGTCACGCTGTCCTGCGATCATCGCGTCGTGGATGGCGCGCTCGGTGCACAGCTCCTTTCAGCCTTCAAGGGTTTGATCGAAGAACCTGTCACGATGCTGCTTTGACTTGCATAAAGCTGACAGCAATCCTCAGCACGGACGATCAATCTCCAGGAAAGCTTGCTGGAATAAGCCTTCCATGAATGCCGGAGGCTGCTCGTGGAGTTTGACTGGTCGCCCATATCACCTGAAAACTGGCGGGCTTTGCTTGTAAACGCGCCGCGTGCAAATCTGTTGCAGAGTTGGCCCTATGCCGTCGCTGCCAGGATGCATGACCAGATGATGAGCCGGCGCGCCGCTATTCTCGAAGCGGGCGCGGTCGTCGGTGTGATACAAGTGCAGGAAGTTCAGCTTGGACCGGTGCATGTCGTGAAGCTTCACCGCGGCCCTTTATGGTTGGAAGGCGAACCGGAAATGCTGCGTTGGCGCGCGTTTTTGCCTGCTTTCGAGCACGCCTTCCCTAAACGTATCGGCCGCTTCCGGCAGTTTCTGCCTGAACTTCCCGATAGCGTGGAAACGCGCGCAATGCTCGCCGATGCGGGACTGCGCCTGAAAAATCCAGAACGCTATCAAACGATCCTCCTCGATCTCCGGCCGCCCCTGGCGGAGATCCGCAGGCGCTTGCGCGGCAAGTGGCGCAACGCTCTCAGTCAGGCTGAGCGCGGTGGATCCGAAACGGTTCGCGGCGAGGGAGGCCATATGGCCGTTCGCTTTCTGAAGGCATATGCCGCTGACAAAGCCGCGCGCAGATATCGCGGACCGACCGCCGCGCGGCTCGGCACAATGATCGCAGCCGCGGCTCGATCCGGCGATGTTTTTGTTCTCAATGCCGTCAAGGATGGCGAGACGCTTGCGGCTATTCTGATTTTCCGTCACGGCGCGAGCGCGACCTATCAGGCAGGCTGGACGACGCCGGAGGGCCGCGCCACTCGCGCCCATCATCTTCTGCTTTGGCACGCGGTCGCGCAGCTCAAGCATGACGGGGCTGCCGCGCTCGATCTTGGCGGCATCCATCATCGCCTGGCGGAGGGTGTTACGCGGTTCAAGACGGGTCTGGGCGGCGCCGCTCTGACGCTTCCCGGTATTCACGGTTGAAGCGGTGTGTCGTCGCGGGCCGTCGCGAAATGTCTAAATCCTTCTGGAGAACCGGCTATTCTATGTTTATGACATAAAAGAAACAGGTTTATCGCTCTTCATCGAAATACTGAAAAGAACTGGGGAAGACATGGCTGAGACAGCCTTCGATATCGTCGTTATCGGCGCCGGGCCGGGTGGATATGTTGCCGCGATACGCGCCTCTCAGCTTGGCATGAAAACGGCAATCGTCGAGCGCGAGCATCTGGGCGGCATCTGTCTGAATTGGGGATGCATCCCGACCAAGGCGCTGCTGCGGTCATCGGAGATTTATCATCTGCTGCACCGGCTCGACGAATTCGGCTTTTCCGCCAAAGACATTCGCTTCGACCTGAAGAAAGTCGTCGATCGCTCGCGGAAAGTGGCAGGGCGGCTCTCGGGCGGGGTCGGCTATCTGATGAAAAAAAACAAGATCACCGTGTTCGACGCGGCGGCGAAGCTGGCCGGCAAGGGGCAAGTCGCGCTCGCCGGCAAAGATGGCAAGGCGCTTCCCAGCCTGTCGGCCAAGCATATCATCCTCGCCACCGGCGCCCGGGCTCGCACGCTGCCCGGTCTGGAGCCAGATGGAAAGCGGATCTGGACTTACAAGGAAGCGATGGTTCCCGAGGCCATGCCGCAATCACTCCTCGTTATCGGCTCCGGCGCAATCGGCGTCGAATTTGCCAGTTTCTTCAATACGCTTGGCGCAAAGACCACCATCGTCGAAGTGTTGGATCGCATCCTCCCCGTCGAGGACGAGGAAATCTCCGCATTCGCACGCAAATCTTTCGAGAAGCAGGGCATGACCATCCATACTAAGGCGAAGGTGGAGGGGCTCAAGGCTGGGGCGGACAGCGTCGAGGCATCCATCACGCTCAAAGACGGCAAGACACAGATCATGACATTTGACCGGGTCATCCTTGCCATCGGCATCGCCGGAAATGTGGAAAATCTCGGTTTGGAAGAACTGGGCGTCAAGGTGGAAAAAGGCCATGTCGTGATCGATCCCTATTGCCGTACCAATGTCGAAGGGGTCTATGCTATCGGCGATCTCGCCGGTCCGCCCTGGCTTGCTCATAAGGCCTCGCATGAAGGCGTACTCTGCGTTGAGAAGATCGCGGGCGTTGAAGGGGTGCACCCGTTGAATGTCAAAAACGTTCCCGGCTGCACCTATTGCTCGCCGCAAATCGCCTCGGTGGGCCTCAGCGAGGCGGCGGCCAAGGCGGCAGGACACGAGATCAAAGTCGGCCGTTTCCCCTATCAGGGCAATGGCAAGGCGATTGCGCTTGGCGAACCGGAAGGCCTGATTAAAACCGTGTTCGACGCCAAGACGGGCGAGCTGCTCGGCGCGCATATGGTTGGCGCCGAGGTCACGGAGCTGATCCAGGGCTATGGCATTGCCAAAACGCTTGAAACCACGGAGGCGGAATTGATGCACACGATCTTCCCGCATCCGACACTGTCAGAGATGATGCACGAGGCGGTCCTCGATGCGTATGGCCGCGTCGTACACATCTGAGGGGCCGCTGGCCGCCCTCTTGGCTCAGCTGTTTTTTGCAAGTATATCGCGGATTTCCGTCAAGAGCTTGACGTCTTCGCTCGGCGGGGGAGGAGCCTCGGCGGCTTTTTCCGTTCGGCGGAAGCGATTGATCTGCTTGACGAGCATAAAAATGACAAAGCCCACGATTATCAGATTGATCAGGGCGTTTATGAACTTGCCATAAGCGATCACGGCGTGCCCGGCTTTCTGGGCTTCATCAGCGGATGAAATCGGTTCGGCATAACCGAAGAAAGACGTCAGATCGGCAAAATAATTCGAAAAATCGACCCCGCCCATAATAAAGCCGATGGGTGGCATCAAAATATCATTTACGAGCGACGTGACGATCCCGGAAAAAGCCGCGCCGATTATCACGCCGACCGCCAGATCGAACGCATTGCCTTTCAGGATGAATTCCTGAAATTCTTTAATTCCCTCGCGTATCATCGATTGTTCTCCTTAATGCCCCTCGAATCGTCTTTCGTGTTAATGTGCGGCATTTATTCCGATGTGCGCCGTAGTTTCAATATGCTGCGCATTTCCCTTGCCGCCCTCTCGTCGGCAGGGGCTTTCATCCAGCCGCGGTCCGGCTTATCTTAGTGATGAAAAAATATAGGAAATTCGCATGGTCACAATTCTCGACGCTCGCAAGGAGAGCGCCGCCCTCAGACATCCGGAAAAAGCCCGCAAGCCGGAAACGCCTGTTCTTCGCAAACCGGACTGGATACGCGTGAAAGCCCCAGGCTCTTCCGGCTATCGAGAAACGGCCGGCATCATACGCGCACATGGGCTGCATACGGTGTGCGAGGAGGCGGGCTGCCCGAATATTGGCGAATGCTGGGAAAAGAAGCACGCAACCATGATGATCATGGGCGACACATGCACGCGCGCCTGCGCCTTCTGCAATGTCAAGACAGGGCTGCCCGGCCCACTCGACCCTCAAGAGCCGCAAAAGGTCGCGGACGCCGTCGCAAAGCTTGGGCTTGAGCACGTCGTCATAACCTCGGTCGACCGCGACGATCTGCCTGACGGCGGGGCTGCGCATTTTGCTGCCGTGATCCGTGCGATCCGCGCTGCCGCGCCTCGCACGACGATCGAGGTGCTGACGCCGGATTTCCTACGCAAGGACGGGGCGTTGGAGATTGTGATCGAGGCGCGCCCGGATGTTTTCAATCACAATCTGGAAACGGTCCCTTCGCTCTACCTGAGCATCCGTCCAGGCTCGCGTTACTTTGTCTCCCTGCGCCTCTTGCAAAAGGCCAAGGAACTCGACCCGACCGTGTTCACCAAATCGGGTATCATGGTGGGTCTTGGCGAGAGCCGGAACGAAGTGCTTCAGCTTATGGATGATCTGCGTTCGGCGGATGTGGATTTTCTCACGATCGGACAATATCTCCAGCCGACGCGCAAACATGCAGCCGTCGCTGAGTTCATCACTCCGGAGACATTCGAGGCTTACGAAAAAACCGCCTTGGGCAAAGGGTTTCTGACGGTCTCGGCCAGCCCGCTGACGCGCTCGTCCTATCATGCCGGCGACGATTTCATCCGGCTGCGCGCGGCGCGCGCCGCGCTTGCGGCGCAACGCTGAACGCTGGCAGCCAGCCGAGGTCTCATGCCGCAATTCCAGACGAGCCGCCGTGTCAGGCACGATGCTGCAAACATGTTCAACCTGGTCGCGGATGTCGAGCGCTACCCGGAATTCGTGCCGTTATGCGAGGCTCTTCATGTCCGGAGCCGGATGATGGAGGGCGGCCATGAGGTTGTCACGGCCACGATGACGGTCGCATACAAAGTGCTGCGGGAGCGCTTCACCAGCAGGGTCGTGCTCAATCGCGGCAGTCATGAAATCCACGTGACCTATCTCGATGGGCCGTTCAAGCATCTTGAAAATGTCTGGTCCTTCGCGCCTGCCGGGGAGTATGCCTGCGACGTCGGCTTTCGCATTTCCTATGAGTTTCGTTCGCGAATCTTACAAGCCGTCATGGGGGCGGCTTTCGATAGGGCGTTCCGGAAATTCGCGGAAGCATTCGAAATGCGGGCCGATCATATTTATGGCCCTGCCGCGGAAAATACCAGCGGCGGGAAGAATACGGCCACGGTTAAAGCGTAGCCCCCTGCAAAAGCATCCTGAAAGCGGTAGAAACGCACTCCTCGCGGATTTCGGCCCGGCCAATATCTCCGAAATTGCCTTCGTAGTGGAGAGCCTGGAACTTGAGTTCGTCGCTTTCGACGGAAACGCGCTTTGCAATGGCGAAATGCACAAGCCCAACCGGCTTTTCCGCCGTTCCGCCGCCGGGTCCTGCTATGCCGGTAACCGCAACCGAAAGATTGGCGTGCGAGCGCCAGATGGCTCCTGCCGCCATGGCGATCGCCGTCTGTTGTGATACGGCGCCATGGTCGGTAATGATACGAGCGTCCACACCGAGAAGCTCGATTTTCGAAGCGTTCGAATAGGTGACATAGCCGCGATCGAATATATCCGAGGCGCCTGCAATATGAGTGAGATATGCCGCGACCAAGCCGCCGGTGCACGACTCCGCCGTCGCCAGCGTGAAACCGTTCGCGCGGCAAAAACTCAAAACCTCCTCTGCCTGGCGAATCAGCCTTTCGCGCATCTCAGGCTCTCCTTGTCAGCTCGACCGTCGCGGAGGCGAGCGCTGCTATGCCCTCACGGCGGCCGGTAAAGCCCAAGCCCTCGGTGGTCGTCGCCTTGACGCTGACGCGCCCTGGCTCGATACCGAGAATTTCGGCGATCCGCGCGCGCATCGGCAAGCGGTGCGGACCGATCTTTGGACGTTCGCAAATCAGTGTGACATCGACTTGGACTATGCGCCCGCCCGCATCGGATACGAGCTTGGCCGTGTGCTTCAGAAAAATGCTGGAATCGGCGTCCTTCCAGGCCGGATCGCTCGGTGGAAAATGTAGCCCGATATCGCCTGCGCCAATCCCGCCGAGCAACGCGTCCGTCAGTGCGTGCAGGCCCACATCGGCATCGGA
>CAYVJO010000080.1:7843-9295 GCA_964451735.1 uncultured Hyphomicrobiaceae bacterium
TCCAAGCAGGGCATCGCATAAGGTATGGATCAGCACATCGGCATCGGAATGACCGCTCAGCCGCGTGTCGTGCGGAATCGAAACGCCGCACAGCATGACCCGGTCGCCCGGCTCGAATGCGTGTACGTCGAAGCCGGTGCCTACGCGCGTTTCTCGCGAGAAAGGATCGCCCCGCAAAAGCTGCTCAGCCAGTTCGAAATCCTCCACGGTCGTGAGTTTGACATTCTGTTCGGAACCCATCACCAGCGAGACCTGAATCCCGCGCCATTCCGCAACAGCCGCGTCATCGGTGAAATCGTCGCGCGCTTCGGCTTCGGCGGCTTCATGCGCTTCGAGTATGGCGTCGAAATGAAACGCCTGCGGCGTTTGTGCGCGCCACAAACCTTCGCGCCCAATCGTCCTGGCGACGAACCCCGCCGCCTCAGATTTTAGCGTATCGGACAAGGGGATTGCGGCTAGACAGGCGGTGTTGTCCTTAAGTGATGCCACGATACGGTCGATGACAGGTCCGGAAATAAAAGGGCGCGCTGCGTCATGGATTAGCACATTGGCCGGTGCGTGAGGCAAAAGCGCTCTCAGCCCGGCCAGAACGGATTGCTGCCGGTTCCTGCCCCCTGCGACAGGTGGAAGCAATTTCGCGCCATCCAGTACAGCGATGGCATTCTGGTACAGATCGGCGTCGTCTTGATGGATCACGGACTGAACGAGGCCGATAGCGTCATGATCGACGAACGCGCCCATGCTGCGCGTCAAGACGGGTATACCGTTGATGCGGCGGTACTGTTTCGGCGTCTGCTCAGCCCCGGCGGCTCTGACGCCGCGTCCGGCGGCAACGATGATGACGGCGTTGGACATGACGGGCTTAGCTCATTAGATCAGCATAAATCGTGCAGTATCTGAACGATGCTTAGCGGCTTAGCAAGGCTTTGCCAATCCTTTCGCCGTTAATCGGTTCACGATAAATTCTGATGACAAGCCGAACAGCTTTGCTATGATGCCTAGCGATTAGTCGAAGTAACAGATTGCAAACAATTTGGGCAATTCAAATCGGGGCTCCCAAAAGCTTGGCCAATTCGGACACGAAGCAGCGCAAAAACACCTCTGCTGCGACAGCCAGCGCTGCGATCGCAGCCGGTAGCCTGCTGCACACACTGCCGCATCCTGTCATCGTGATTAGCCGGGAGGGGCGCATCGTTTACGCCAATTTCCCCGCCGAAGTGTTTTTCGGCATGAGTGAAACCGTACTGAAACGGCGGACGATCGAGTCTCTCGTCGCTTTCGCCTGTCCGCTGCTGGCACTGATCAGCCAGGTCCGGCAAACGAAAACGACGGTGAATGAATATGCGGTCGATCTTGGGCTTCCCGAGGCGGCGTCCCTGCGCGCCGTGGATGTGTTCGCAGCCCCTGTGGCCGAATGTGAAGATCACATACTCATCATGTTGCAGCAGCGCA
>CAYVJO010000081.1:0-3878 GCA_964451735.1 uncultured Hyphomicrobiaceae bacterium
GGTAGACACCGTCCCGGCCGGACCATTTGGCGGGGGCATGGTCGTGTCCATGCGCCCGATCGCGAAGAACGATGTCGTGAGCGCTGTCCAGATCAGCGGCAACTATCCGCTCGCCCATGGCGGGCCTGTCCATATTGGCGATCCTGAGGCGATCGGCATCACGGATATCGCCCATCCTCAATGGGGCGATCCAACGCCGATCGAGACCGGTGAAGTGCCTGTTTTTTGGGCTTGCGGAGTTACGCCGCAAAACGCAATCATGAGGGCCAAGCCACCGCTCTGCATAACCCACTCGCCTGGAAGCATGTTGATCACCGATGTCGATGAGCATGCCGAAAGTCCTATTCTCACCACTAGCACTGTCTGACAGGGAGAAGAGCATGAAACGGATATTTGCATTTGCCTGCGCCGCGCTCCTAGGGAGCGCATCGACGGCGGCCTTGGCCGAAGAACTTTCCGTGGTCGGAAGTTGGAGCAGTCTGCCACTGCACAAACAATATGAGCAGCCATTCTGGAGCAAAACTTTGCCGGAAGCCTCGGGCAGTTCGTTGACAACCAAATTGACAACCCACGATCAGATGGGCATTGGTGTTGGCGACGTTTTCCGTATGCTGGGCGATGGCGTGTTCGACGTTGCGATGACGGTGGGCGACTATGCCGTTTCCGATGCTCCAGCTCTCGAAGGCCTTGACGTTCCTCTGATCGCGACCGACGCCGACTCGGCTAAGGCAATGGTGAACGCCGCGCGCCCGCTGGTCGAAAAAATCTTTGAAGATAAATTCAAATCAAAAGTGCTGGCGATCGCTCCTTATCCGCCGCAGATCGTTTTCTGCAACGCCGAGATCAAATCACTCGACGATCTTAAGGGTAAGAAAATCCGCGGCTCCGGTCGTATGACTACGAAGTTCCTGGAAGCTCTCGGTGCGGAAGGCGTGAATATCAGTTTCGGCGAGGTCCCCGGCGCGCTGCAACGCGGGGTCATCGATTGCGCCATCACAGGCGCGGGTTCGGGTTACAATGCGGGCTGGTGGGAAGTCACCACACACCTGCTGACACTGCCTCTCGGCGGTTGGGACCCCGTTGTAACTGCGATCAATCTCGAAAAATGGGCCAAGCTCAGCAAGGAGCAGCAGGACCTTATCCAGAAGGAAATTGTCGAGAATTTCGAGAAGCCGGCTTGGGCTGCCGCTCAGGACGCGCTCAAGAACGACGTGGCTTGTCTCACCGGTAATGGCGATTGCCCTGCCGGCGAAAAGCGCAGCCTGAAGCTGGTCGAGGCGACTGAGGCCGACACCGCTAAGGCACGTGAGATCCTAGTCAGCACAGTGTTGCCAGATTGGGCTTCGCGCGCTGGCAAAGAAGCGGCTCAGGAGTGGAACGAAAGCGTCGGCAAAGTGACCGGCGTCACGATCCCGCTAAACTGATAGCTGATCATTTCGTGTCGGGGGGCACAACAGCGCATGGTTGAAACCGTCGTCGCATGGTTCCGGCGTCTGAACGATGTGGCGGCGGTTTTGATAGGCTTCGTCCTGCTCGGGACCGCCGCGTTCATTCTTGTCGAAATCGTGCTCAGGAGAGCCGGCGCGTCATTCGGCGGTTCGGATGAAATTTCAGGCTATGTCATGGCTGGAACCACGAGCTGGGGCATGGCTTACGCGCTTGTCACTCTCACGCATGTCCGCATAGATATCGCCCGGCTCCGGCTCAAGCCGATTGGCCGGGCGATGCTCGACATTCTGTCGATGACGGCATTAACGGCCGTCGCCCTCATTATCGCCGTTCAAACCTGGCCGGTCCTTTCCAAAACGCTGGCCAGCGGTGCGCGCGCCAATACGCCTCTCGAAACGCCTTTATGGATCCCCCAGATGCTTTGGTGGTCGGGCTGGGTATGGTTCGCGATCTCGGCTTCGGTGATCCTGATCTGTGCGGTGCTCGCATTGCTTCAGCGCGATATCGACAAGGTAAACAGCTTGATCGGCATGGGTGGTTCCAGCGAGGACGCGCTATGATCTGGTATCTCTCCGGTGGTCTGCTGATTCTTTTGATCCTGTCGATCCCGGTCGGCATCGTGATGTTCCTGCTTGGGCTGGGGATCGACCAGTTTTTCAGCCCCTTCCCGCTCATTCGGGGACTGGGGCAGGTCGTGTGGTCCTCCTCGGACAGCGCAACGCTTATCGCCATTCCCTTTTTCGTACTGCTTGGTGAAATTCTGGTGCGCAGCGGCATCGCCCAGCGAACCTACGCCGCGCTTGACGCCTGGCTGTCCTGGCTGCCCGGTGGGCTCATCCACGCCAATATCGGTACCGCGACTCTATTCGCCGCCACGTCAGGCTCTTCGGTGGCAACCGCCGCAACGGTCGCGACTGTCGCTATGCCGCAGGCCGAGCGACTTGGCTATGATCCGAGGCTGTTCTCGGGAGCCATCGCCGCCGGCGGCACATTGGGCATCCTCATTCCACCGTCGATCAACCTGATCGTTTACGGATTTCTGACTGAAACCTCGATACCGCAACTCTTTCTGGCAGGGCTATTGCCCGGCATATTGCTTGCGCTTTCATTCATGGTCGCCACGGCGATCTTGTGCTGGTGGAAGCCCAGCCTGGGCGGACCGGGCCGGACTAGCAGCTGGGCGGAAAAGCGCGACGGACTTTTTCAACTCATCCCCATAATCGTGCTCTTCCTCTCTATCGTCGGCACCATCTATACGGGTTGGGCAACGCCAACTGAGGCGGCCGCTGTCGCCGTATTCATCGCTTTTCTGATCGCGATCCTCAATGGCGGCTTTTCATGGCGCATGGTCATCGACAGTCTGCGTGGAACCGTGCGCATTACAGCCATGATCATGCTGGTCGTGATCGGCGCCTATTTTCTGAACTTCACCCTGACAGCAGCCGGCATGACACAGGCGTTGCAGAATCTCATGTCAAATCTGGGATTGAGTCCGTTTCTGACGCTCCTGACAATCGTTGTCATGTACCTCATACTGGGCTTTTTCATCGAAACCTTGTCCCTCATGGTTGCGACGATACCGATCGTCGTTCCTATCATTGCCGCCCTAGGTTTCGATAAAGTCTGGTTCGGCATCTTGATGATCATCCTCATTGAAATGGCTCTCATCACGCCGCCAGTCGGCCTCAATCTTTACGTGGTGCACGGGACGCGCAGGTCCGGAAATATCGGCGAGGTTATGGTCGGCTGCATCCCTTACGTCATCGTCATGCTGCTGATGGTTGCCGCGCTCATTGCTTTCCCGCAGATCGCCTTGTTCCTGCCGCAGACACTTTAAGTAAGGGTCTACGCGCGAATTTCAGAAATAAACCGGTGTCCACTTTTGCGAATAGATTACGCCAAAGACAATAAGTTAGAGCCCCGTTCTTGGTCCATCAGACCGGAGCTCTAAATTCGGACCAGCTCAAGCCATTCCTCCTCGGTCAGGACCTTAACGCCCAGTTCGGCAGCGTTTTTCAGCTTCGAACCCGCCCCTGGCCCTGCGATCACAAAATCGGTCTTCTTCGATACTGAGCCGGCTACTTTTGCTCCGAGTCGCTCCGCCATCGCCTTGGCTTCCTGACGGGTCAGTTTCTCAAGCGTGCCCGTGAAGACGACGGTCTTGCCCGCAACGGGGGAGCCCGTGGTTTGCACCCCCTCGTAGCGCTGGACCGGGACCTGCGCCAGCAGCGCGTCCACGGCGCAGGCATTGTGTGTTTCTGTGAAAAACGCGATTATCGCATCAGCGGCTGCATCGCCGATCCCGTCAATGACGGTCAGATCGCGGTAAGCCTCGGATGTCTTGTCCTGCGCCGTCACCACCGTCTCACGGAAGGCCTCAAACGTGCCGAAGCTGCGCGCGAGCATTTTCGCTGTCGCCTCTCCAATGT
>CAYVJO010000081.1:3888-9227 GCA_964451735.1 uncultured Hyphomicrobiaceae bacterium
CGAGCGCATAGATGAAGCGGTCGATCGAGATGTTGCGGCGCTGTTCGATCGCTTCGAATAATTTCTGAGCCGATTTCGTGCCCCAGCCTTCCTTCGAGCGTAGTGGCGTGAGGCTCGCCTTGTCGTTCTCGGCGAGAGTGAAGATGTCCGCGGGTGATTTGATCCGGCCTTCGCCATAAAACGCCTCGACCTGTTTCGACCCAAGCCCCTCGATGTCGAACGCATTGCGCGAGACGAAATGCTTCAGCCGCTCCACGGCCTGCGCCGGGCAGATCAGTCCGCCCGTACAGCGCCGGACCGCATCGAGCCTGCCGGTCTTCTCGTTCACCTCGCGGATTGCGTGCGAGCCGCAGACAGGGCATAGATTGGGGAAAATGAAAGCAGCTGCACAGGGGGGGCGCTTCTCGGGGATCTGTCCGATAATTTGGGGTATCACATCTCCCGCTCGCTGCACGATCACCCAATCGCCGATACGGATATCCTTGCGAGCGATTTCGTCTTCATTGTGAAGTGTTGCGTTCTGCACCACAACGCCGCCGACCGTGACCGGCTCCAACTTGGCGACGGGGGTCAGCGCACCCGTTCTTCCGACCTGGACGTCGATATCCTTGAGGATCGTCGTCGCCCGTTCGGCGGCGAATTTATGGGCGACCGCCCAGCGCGGCGACCGCGACACGAAACCCAGCCGCTCCTGAAGCGCCAGGCTGTTTACCTTGTAAACGATGCCGTCAATGTCATAGTCCAGCGTCGCGCGCTGCGTCTCGGCATCTTTGTAGGCCGTAAGCAATTCGTCAGCTGTTTGACATATCCTCATCAGCGGATTGACGGGAAACCCCCACCGCTTGAACGCCTCTTCTACGACGCCATATTGCGTGTCTGCAGGCAGCGCGGCAACCTCTCCCCAGCTATAGGCGAAAAACTGCAGCGGTCTGGAGCGCGTAATCTCCGCATCGAGTTGGCGCAGCGAGCCCGCCGCCGCATTTCGCGGATTGGCGAAGAGCTTGCCGCCGGTCTCTTGCTGCCGCGCGTTGAGCGCAAGAAAGTCGGCGCGGCCCATGAAAATCTCTCCGCGCACCTCGAAAATGGACGGGAAATCCTTTGCATCGATCCGGTTCGGAATACTCACGATGGTGAGAACGTTGGCTGTGACGTTCTCGCCTTCCGTGCCGTCTCCCCGTGTAGCGGCGGTTACAAGACGCCCTTTCTCGTAGCGCAGTGAAATGCCGAGACCGTCGATCTTGGGCTCGGCCGTGAAGTTGAGTGGATCGGCAAGGCCCAGCTTGAGGAAACGCCGCACACGGTCAATGAAATCACGCACCTCGTCATCGTTGAATACATTGCCGAGCGAAAGCATGGGCACATTATGGATTACCTTGCCGAATTTCTCCGCAGGCGCTGTGCCAACACGTTGCGTCGGGCTTTCCAATGTCGCCAGCGCTGGAAATTTATCCTCGATGTCAAGCAGCCGCTCACGCAGGGCATCATATGATGCATCCGAAATGAGCGGGGCGTCTTCCTGATAATAGAGACGATCATGTTTCTCGATTTCAGCTGCAAGAGCCCGATGCTCCACAGCCGCTTCATCCAGCGTCAGATCATCGACAGGCTTATGTGCGTCTGCCATCCTTGGCCGCTCCCAGGCAAGACGTCATACCCTGCGAAAGCGGGGTTGACAGATCGTTTCAGAATAAAAGGCGCCTAAACGGTGAAGGGGACGCTGACTTCGGGAACGACGACGTTCAGCCCGTCCATCTCGGCGATGAATTTCGACGCATCCGGATCAATCATCGGGAACGTACCGTAGTGGATAGGTATGATAGTCTTGAATTTGAAATATTTCTTGCAGGCAAGCGCCGCCTGCTTTGAGCCCATTGTAAAACGGTCGCCGATGGGAACACAGCCGATTTCAGGATTGTACATCTCTTGAACGAGCGCCATATCCCCGAAAATTTCTGTATCGCCCATATGGTAGAGTGTTTGGCCTCCTGCGCGCACCACAACGCCGCAGGGATTGCCGAGATAGACCGGCTTGCCGTCGATGATCGTGGATGAGGAGTGGAACGCCTTGGTGAAGGTGACGTCGAAACCGCTTTCATGGATCGTGCCGCCCGGATTGCCCGGATTCACATTGGCGACGCCCTTGCCATTCAGCCACATGGCGAGTTCGAATACCGCTATCACCGAAGCCCCTGTCTGTTGGGCAATGGAGACCGTATCGCCGACATGATCGTCGTGGCCGTGTGTCAGAATGATATGTGTGCAGTTTTCCGTAGCGAGTTCTATGCTGCCGCGAAATGTTGGATTGCCCGTCAGAAACGGGTCGATCAGCAGAACCTTCTCGCCGGTTTCGATACGAAAGCCCGAATGGCCGAGCCAAGTCATCTTCATGGCCGTCTCCTTAATGTTGTCTCGGTCGATCTTGCCTCCAGCATAGAAATCTGTGCAATGGAGCTACAAGCGCCATGGCGTTTTTTCGAGCCCGGATAGATGTGAGGCTCTCAAAATGGCCATGCGATCCGCCTCCGACCCTTATCTCGCGCCACATTAGCACGTCGATGAATGTCTGTATCATCCGCTACATGCGCAGTATAAAGAGGCAATAGCCTGTCACAAGTGCGATTCGCCAGTCTCGAAAGTTCCCGTGTCCAAAGCCAAGCCCGATCGCCCATTGGATTTCGTCCTGGAAAGTCTCGTTCTGCCTCGCGAGGGCGCTTTGATTGGGCTAGATGTCGGGACCAAGACCGTGGGTGTTGCCATTTCGGATGTGACCCGAACCGTGGCCAGTGTGCTGAAAACCCATCGCCGCAAGAAATTCTCCCTCGACGCGGTCGAGCTGCTCTCACTTGCCCGGGACCGGCAGGCCGTGGGTTTCGTTATCGGCCTGCCGATCAATATGGATGGCAGCGAAGGACCGCGCGCGCAATCCTGCCGCGCTTTCGCCCGCAATCTTTCTCACCTGACTGACCTGCCCATTGCGCTTTGGGACGAGCGCCTGTCCACCGCCGCAGCTGAGCGTGCGCTTCTGTCGGCGGATACGAGCCGCAAGCGCCGCGCCGAAGTAATCGACTCTGTCGCGGCCTCGTTCATATTGCAAGGCGCGCTGGACCGACTGAAGCGCCTGAACGCACAAAGTTAAATGCTCGCCAACCCTACCGCCGCCGCTTCGATCTCTCTCACCATTTTAATGAGCCATCTGTTCAACGCCTGCGAAATTGCCGGCCCAGAGTTCGTGTATGCCACTGACCATGTCTGCTTCCATACCCCATGTTTTTTCATCATCCTGCGGAGGTTGGCGAGCACCTTCTTAACACGGTTCCTGTGGGATATTGCACGATCGTCCTGCGTGGCGCGGAGAGATTACGAGTTTACCCCAAAATGCAAGGCGATGCACAGTTCATGGCGAATATCATGACGTTTCGGGTCGTAGCGTATGGTGTCTTTGCCAGTCTGTATTATTTCTGGCCCAACGTTTGTAAGCTGAAAAGATCACGTGATATGTCTTGAATTGAGGATATGAAAGATGAGGCAAGACGACGAGCCATCTTCCAAAGACCATCCGGATGTCATCGCGCCGCCCCCAGTCATTTTTGGCGGGATATTGCTTCTGACGCTCGCCCTTGACTTGATCGTTGGCGGACCGGATTTCGGCCTGCCCAGCAAACCGCAAATGACGATCGGCTTGATCCTGTCTATGACCGGCTTCGTCATCATAGCGATTGCCGCTTTCCAGTTCCGCGCCGTCGATACGCCTCTGGAACCATGGATGCCGACGACCGCAATCGTCACAACGGGGCTTTACGCCCTTTCGCGCAATCCGGTCTATGTTGGGATGGCTGTTGGTTATCTGGGGCTCAGCTTGCTATCAGACCGGCTCATGACCCTCGCCGGGCTGCCCGCGGCGCTGGTCATCGTGCATTACGGCGTGATCCTGAGGGAGGAGCATTATCTAGCGGTGAAATTCGGGGAGGCGTACCGGGCGTATAAGCGGCGCGTGCGGCGCTGGGTTTGAGAGAGCGCAGCCAACAAAATATTCCTGCTCATCACAACCTTGGGTCGGTTGCGGGGACATCTGCTAAAGCTTGATAGTATTAATATTGATCGTGTTGGGATAAATTTCTACTATAATGATCTTCAGAAAGACTAGGTTTTGTTATCCTCTTCCTCTCGGTCTTTGGATCGCTCTTGCTATTTCGTCCACACCAGCGGCAGCGCAATGTTATCCTGGTCTTGGTAATTGCAGCTCAGAGCCCGATACAGCCAGATCCCCGGCCCAGTCGTCTCAACAACCACCCGCTACCAGTGCGTCGGCTGAACCATCAACGAGCCGCAGTTACTGGACGCATAATGGATCTCTCGTATATTTGATGTCTGATGGCAGCAAGCGCCAGTTCTATTACGATGCCCCGCGTCGCGGGATTGAAGCTGTCGGCGTTAAACAAGGCACCCTGCTTTTTGACGGACAGCGTAATGGCGCGCTTTACACCGGAACCGCTTTTATCTTTTCGTCGCAGTGCGGTCCGGTAGCTTATGACGTGCGAGGCGCGGTCTCGAACGGCGAAAGCCGCATTACCCTGCGCGGTAATGCACCAAGCCGGTTCAATGCCCGCTGTGAAATTACGGCTTATAAGGATGACGTACTCGTGTTCGACTATGCGCGGAGCGAGTAGAAACTTAGATTTAGAGATTTAAGTGCATAACACCCACGCGCAAAGGCGGGGCTGTCCGCAACCAGACCTCAAACATCATATTCGCTCCACTTCCCAAACTTCGCGAAATCCCCCATATTGCCGTCATGCCACGCAAACCGAAATCCACCCTCGCCGAAGCGGCCCCAGCTCCTTTCGAGATCAGCCCGTCCGGCGCAATCACGAGCACGATGCAGCTTCCCACAATGGCCAGCCACCCGATCGTGTCAGGCGCCATGCAGATGTTCAGTCCGCACCGGCCGGAGCGGCCTGAGAAATCCGAGGGAGGGCGACGCTTCGAGCTGATCTCGGAATACGAGCCGAAGGGCGACCAGCCTACCGCCATCGCCGAACTGGTCGCGGGCGTCGAGGCGCATGAGCGCGACCAGGTGCTGCTCGGCGTCACCGGCTCGGGCAAGACGTTCACCGCGGCGCAGGTCATAGCGCGCACCCAGCGCCCGGCCCTGATTCTTGCGCCGAACAAGACGCTGGCCGCGCAGCTATACGGCGAGTTCAAGAGCTTCTTTCCAAACAACGCCGTTGAATATTTCGTGTCCTATTACGATTACTACCAGCCAGAAGCCTACGTCCCACGCACTGACACCTATATCGAGAAGGAATCCTCGATCAACGAGCAGATCGACCGGATGCGCC
>CAYVJO010000082.1:0-3445 GCA_964451735.1 uncultured Hyphomicrobiaceae bacterium
ACCCCACGACGGAGGGCAAGCTCTACCTCTGCGCGATCAAGGACGTCTGGTCCAACCGGATCGTGGGCTACTCCATGGCCCACCGCATGGAATCCAGCCTTGTGGTCGACGCACTCGAGTCCGCCGTCGCCCGCCGCGCCGCGACCTCACTCAACGCCGTGACCGGGTGCGTGCTGCACTCGGACCGAGGCGGTCAATTCCGCTCACGGAAACTGGCCCAGTCCCTGTTCCACCACCGAATGGTCGCCTCCATGGGGCAGGTGGCCACCGCGGCCGACAACGCCGCCATGGAGAGCTTCTTCTCGCTGCTGCAACGCAACGTCCTGGACCGCCAGACGTGGGCCACCCGAGACGACCTCAGGATCGCGATCATCACCTGGATCGAACGGACCTACCACCGCCGCCGACGCCAGCACCGCCTCGGCCGATTGACCCCCATCGAGTACGAAACCATCATGACCCAGGCCGCCCTCCAAGCAGCCTGACCACCTGTCACCTACTCGTGCAGCAGTCCCGTCTGCTGAGATGGGGACATGCCGGTTCAGCCTGCGCCCGAAATCGGACAGTGCAAGGTGTGGTGGGCACGCCCTACAGGAGATTCCCGCTTGCTGGCCCGGCTCAGCCGAACGGAGCGCGATCGGTGGGCGGCGTTTCGCGAGAAAGGGGACGGGCACCGCTACCTGGCGGCCCACGCCCTGCTGCGAACCCTCGTCAGCGGCTGGACGGGTGAAATCGCAGCGTCCCTCGAACTGTCTCCGCACTGCGTCCGTTGCGGCGGAAGTGACCACGGCCCTCCGAGGCTGCCACCTGGAGCTCCCGTCGACGATATCCGTGTCAGCCTGTCGCACTCGGGTCGGCGGGTCGCCGTGGCCGCAAGCAGGGCTGCTGCCGTCGGAGTGGACGTCGAGTTGGTCTCCGACCGGTTTTCCGACGACCTGGCTGCACTATTCCTGGCCCCGGAGGAACGGCAGGCGTGGGACCCGATCGAGGACGCTGATCGGCGCCGCCACAGCTTGACCGCCTACTGGACGCGTAAGGAGGCCGTTCTCAAGGCGACCGGGGACGGCCTAGCCGTTGACCCGGGTCAGCTGATCGTCACGCCCCCAGGTGGAGCGCCGCGGTTAGTGGCATGGAACGCGCCCGTGCCCGCTCCAACCGCCGTCCACATCACCGACTTCGATCTGGGGCCCGTCCATGTAGGCGCTCTAGCGGTCGTCACTCCGGAGCCCATCGAGGTTCAGGTCTTGGACGGCAGCGGACTCCTGTTGCCCTAGGCCAACGCGAACGGTCACTCGCTGCGTTGCCGGTCGTCGGAAACGTAACCGAGCTCCCAGGCCGCCACCGCAATGCCAACCCGATTGCGGACCCCGAGCTTTCGCTGGACGTTCGCCACATGAGTCTTCACCGTCCCCGGCGTGATGAAAAGTGTCGTGGCGATGTCGGCGTTCGTTTTGCCTTGCGCCACCTGCGCGGCTACCTCGACCTCACGCCGGGTTAGAGGGTCACGAGGGCGCGCAGCGGCCGCCGTTTTCGAGTAGGCCGCGAGGCGCTGGAGTAGGCGTACCGTGATGGATGGGCTGATCAGCATTTCCCCGGCCACTGCGGCCCGCACCGCCTCCACGATCAGCGCCGGGCCCGAACGCTTGAGCAAGAAGCCAGACGCGCCGTACCGGAGCGCCGCGAATACGTAGTCGTCGAGATCAAAAGTTGTAACGAGTACGATCCGCACATCGTCCGTGCCCCGGTTTTCCATGACGTTCCGCGTAACCTCGATGCCGTCCATCCTCGGCATACGAATATCAAGCAGCAACACGTCCGGCCTCAGCTGCAATACCCCGTCCAACGCTTCGACGCCATCCGCGGCTTCGCCAACCACCTCGATATCTGGCTGCTGCGACAGGATGCCGCAGAGTCCGCGACGCACCATGTCCTGGTCGTCGGCGACGAGCACCCGGATCGTCATCTCATCCCTCGCGTCCCGCGTCTCCCCGAGCGCCCGGTACGCCGGTCCGCTGTCCCCGATGGGGGTCGCCCGCGCCGATCGCAGACCTCCCGTGTTCCGCTGGGAGGACGCACCGGGTCTCCCACCCGCTGAGAGTGGGGCGAGCCGTCAGCCGCCCGCCCAGGGCAGCAATCCGCTCGCTCAGCCCGATGAGTCCGGTACCGCCGCCGCCGACCCTCCGCTGAGGCTGCCCGCCGCCATTGTCGGTCACCGTCACGACCACGCCCTCGTCGACTGCGGCGACCGACACCGCCACGTCGGTCGCGCTAGGCGCGTGCCTGCGCACGTTCGTGAGTGCCTCGAGGACCACCATGTATGCGGCCGAGTCCCTCTCCGGGCCAAGCTTCGAGCTCAGCTCGTCCGACAGTTGCAAGACCGTACGGACACACCCACCCCCCGAGAACCGGTCAACGAGGTCGCCGAGGTCGGCAACCGTGTATAGCCGCACCGGCAGGTGCCGGGCCGTCGAAGCACCGTCCGGCTCCCGCAGCGCCTCGATGGTGTGATCCATCGACTCCAGCGCACGTATGCCAGCCTCTTCAATCCGAGCGAGTAGCGCTCGTGTCTGTATGTCGTCGTAGTTGGCGACCCCGGCGGCTTGTGCCTCTAGGACGATCCCAGTGACCTCATGCGCCACAAAGTCGTGGAGATCGCCGGCCATCCGGAGTCTTTGGGCTCGGCGCGCCGCGGCCACCGCTCGCCTGCGGCGGTCGTCCAGAGACCGGAGGTACAGGCCGACCGCAGCCGCCGCTATGGCGGGTAGGAGGAGGGTCACGGCCAACACCGCCCACGCGTCCCACCCTGGCGACATGCGTAGGGTAATCCGCAACGGGAGAGCGAGTAGCGTCATGGTCATCACCAGGGCGACCACTGTCAACCTACGGGCAGTCAGCCGTCGGGCCACTCGCCCCGCGAGGGCCCAGAGGGCGCACGCCTCCAGTGGCAACCAGAAGAACGCGATATCTCCTGGCCCGGAGTAGAGGGCGTCGACGGCCAACGAGGCGGCGCAGGCACACAGTGCCGCCGTCGCGAGGCCCACGCGCCCTTTCGGCCAGCGCATAAGCGCGGCCAGCGTCACTACGACCGCCGGGAGCGTCACGAGGACCGAGGACATCCCTGGGACCAGGAGCACTGGGGCGGCGACCAGGGCGGCCGCGGCGACCGACCAGCGGTCGCGCGCCTTCCATTCCGACGAGGGGAGGGACGCCATGACGCTAGGGTAGAGAACGGCACTCATCGAGCGCCGCGCCCGCAGCCGGTCCAGGCCGGCTGGTACGCATGCCGTTGTTGAGCCTCAGCCACGCCAAACTACACTTATGTCGGCCGTTCCTGGTCCGCCGTCGGGGTTCCGCTTGACCCGTCCGGTAGTCCGGCTTTGCGCCCGGCCGCCTCGGGATCAGGTTGCGACGGTCTCGAACTGGACCGCCGCCCTGCAGACGATCA
>CAYVJO010000082.1:3455-9172 GCA_964451735.1 uncultured Hyphomicrobiaceae bacterium
GCCGAGGACTTCTTCCGGTTGCAAATGCGTTGGGTTGGCTTGAAGGCGTGATGTAAATCTTTGGTGTCGGAAGCCCGGCATTCTCGCTCAGACGTTCCACCATCGCGTGCAGCAGCCACGCGAGCCCCAGGGAGACCAAGAACGCCCCAACTAGGAAGGCGACGGCGACCCCCACACCCCACGAAGGACCGAGCAAGCCATCCTCGGTCTCAGTGCGACCGAAGGCAAGGTGGCCGTAGCTGAAGACCAGGTTGTGCAGTAGGTAAAAGGCGAATGTGAGTTCGCCGAGTCGAACGAGCCTCCGGTTATGAAGAACCGACCGTCCGCCGCGCAGGTCGCTCGTCGCCAGCGCTCCTATGACTAGCACAACCGGCAGAGGCCACATGCCAGCGAGCTGGAACTCGAACGGGACGAAGAGCCCGACTAGATAGAACCCCAGCAGAACGAGGAAGGCGCGACGCGGTCGCATCTTTGGCCAAGTCCCGCTGGCAACGATCCGAGCCAGCAGCATGCCGATGAAGAACTCCAGTGCGCGCACCAGGGGTAGGTGATAGATAAACCAGAACTCGTACGTCCCGAGGTGTCCCAGCGTCTCGAACGGTTGATCCGGATTCATAATGGCCTTGACAAAGGTCAGCAGGCTGAGCTGGCTGAGCGGGTGCGCCGGGTCGTCGGGCAGGAGCGCCCTCGCCACTAGGGGAACCATGGCGACGACAAGAACGGCGCCGATCAGCCAAAACCACAGACGACTCAGCTTGATCCGCCCGACGAACGGGATAAGGACCAGTGGGAATAGTACGTAGCAGAATGCCTCGACCGACAGGGACCATGTGACCCCGTTCAGATTGTTGTAGTAGTCGGGGCTGGGGATCCAGGCGTGAACCAAGGAGAGCTGAGCAACAGCCGGCAGGACACCCGTCGTCCGTTCCACCGACATCATCAACACGAAGGCTAGGGCAACGGCCACAACGTGACTCGGCATGATGCGGAAGAATCGCCTGCGCCAGAAGGAGCGGGCTGGCTCGCCCTCGCGGCGGGACCAGGTCAGCACGAAGCCGCTTAGAATGAAGAAGAACGAGACCGCAAGGTATGCCGCCGGCAGCGCCGTGAAACCGTAAAGCCCCGCGAACAACTGATTTCTGAAAAGACCCTCGAGCGCGCCGTGGGCATGGAAGACGGCCAGCGCACCCGCGAAGCGCAGACTTGCCAGGGAGGGTAAGGCCCCCCCAGGGGCGGCAGAGCCTTGCCACCGAAGTGGCGGACGGGGCTGGGGACTCGTCATTCTTTAGTCCCCCCCGCCGGGCTGCCCGTCGTCTCGATCAGGCTCTTTGGACGCATGTCGGTCCAATTCTGGTCGACGTAGTTGAGGGCCGTTTGACGATCCGTGGACGTGTGCACAACGGTCCAACCGTCAGGGACGTCGGCGAAAGTGGGCCAGAGCGAGTGCTGACCTTCATCATTCACTAGAACGAGAAATGTTCCGTCGGGGTCGTCGAAGGGGTTCGGGTTCACAGGGGGCTCCAGACCTCAGGATCGATGTGACGGCCGTGGGCGGACTGACGGATGTTGCTACAGGTATGCCCCGAGATGACGGTACCGGGGCCAGATCTCCGGCCACGGAGCCTGCCGCCCACGACACACCGAGATCACTTTTCCCTGCTCGATGTTCTCCACTTCAAGGCCGTTGTCAACGCGGGCGAGCTCTTGACACGTGTCGAAGTCGGCTGCCAGCCGCTGCGCGTCGACGCCGACCGTCAGGACCGTGTCAGCGGTGTCGGGGGGCGGTCCCCACTCGTGCAGCTCGTTGTGCCCGCTGAACACGGCGGGGAGATCGGAGGCGGCGTAGCGCTCCAGTGCTCCGGCCTCGCCAAAGTTGTCGACTAGCACGACGACCGTGTCGCGGTCGGCGTCCGGCAGGGACCGGTAGGCGTCGACCACCTGGTCGGCCAAGTCCGGCCAGCCCACCGTCTCAAGGGCCATGCTATTAATCGGGAAGTCCGCCAGCCGTCGCTCGGGGATAACCGGAAGCGCCAGCAACGACTGCAGGATCGCCGTCGCTGCGATGACGGCCGCTACGAAGGGCCATCGCCAACGACGTCGTTTGCACCACCGGGCGATCCGTACCGACCCAGCTGCCAGCAAGGTGATCAGGAAACCTGCGGTGTAGTCGGGTCGACCGCCCTCAACGAGGAACGCGGCCGCCGTGGCGATGAGGTATGCCACCCCGAGGGCCTTAATGGGCCGCCACTGTCGGTCCCGCAATGTCCCAATAATCCCGGACACCCAGAATGCCACAAGGCCAGGTCCCAGCTGGAAAATCAAGTTGGAGACGAACAGCGACCGGTTCGCCTCGCCGTCCAGTTCACCCAAAGCTCTTGCCATTTGCAGCTGCGGCAGGTCGTTAGTAAGCTGGTAAACGACATTAGGACCACCGATCACGAGAGTCAGTCCCATGGCGGCGTAGAGTCGCCAATCACGGAAGTGGGAGCGTGGTCCTACCATCAGTAGACCGATGAGCAGCGTCACGGGCAGCAGCAGGATTACCCACTTGGCATACAGCGCCACCCCACACACACCGCCAGCCAACAGCCACCACCGGCCGTCGTCGCGTAGGAGGGCCCGCAGCATGAACAGCATGACGAGGAGGCCCGTTACCGTGTCCACGCTGCTGGTCAGGAGGAAGTGCCCGATGCTCAGCACGAGCACGGAGCTCGCAAGCCCTACCGCGGTGAGCAGCTGAGCGGCCCGGTTCCCGCCCATCTCCGCGCAGATCATGGCACCGATAACAACCACCGCCATGGCGCAGAGCACCGCCGGGACCCGCAGGCCCAGGAGCGTGTCGCCGAAGACGGCGGTGGAGATCCTCGCGAGAAGCGGCAACAGCGGCGGCTGGTCCACGTAACCCCAGCTCAGTCCCGCCTCGCCCAGGAGACGGAAGTACAGCTCGTCGGCGTGATACCCATATCGGCCCGCGAAAGCGAGTAACACCGCGCCCATGCCTGCGGCTATGGGCCCCACCACCTCTAAGGCTAGACGCCGCCGGTCACTTCCGGTCGACGGTCGGGGCTCGCTATCCGACTCCACGACACCCGACTCCCTCCGAGTCTCTTCGTCGCCGATCGTCATGCACCCCGCCCCTCGGCGTGAGGCTGGCGCGGCTCGCGGAAAGGTCCACTAAAGGACCCGCCGGCTGCTGCCTCAAGCTTGATGAATGGTAGTATCCGCGCAAACCGGATACTGCTACACGACCGGCCTGCGATCCACCGGCTTGACTCGTCCGCTAAATCACGTTCGCCGCCCGGACCGGCGGCGCAATCGTGTAGCCAGCAGCCCGGCTCGGCTGCGGCGCGAGATCCGCAGCGATGGGTGGGCACAGGTCCGGGGTCAGCTCCGACTCCAGCATCCGGTTTTGCAAGAGGGCCATCCCCAGCGAAGTTACGGTGTGTAAGGCGCTGTTTCGGAGTCTGGTGGTGGCGATAAGGCCGGCCGCGCGAAGCACCGTGGCGTGCTTGCTCGCGCCAGCCATCGATATTCCCAGCTGCTCTGCCAGTTCACTGGTCGAGCAACTCTCAGTGAGGACTTGAAGGGCCGCCGCACGGGTATGACCGATCAGTGCGCCCAGCGACGCCTCGGGTGCAGGCGAGTCACTAAACTCCTGGCTTAGCATGCTCTCATCGAATTTCGTGGCGAACGCCAGGCAGAGCGTGGCATGCGGGCCATTCTCCAGCAGGACACAGGTCTGACGATTAAGGAAGACCGCAGGACTGAGGGTCAGCCCCGTGCCGTCGAGGTAGATGTCCAGTTCCTGCTCGCTATTGATCTCGAGTACGGGCTGATGCCAATGCACTCTGCCATGCAGAGTGCTGAGCATTCGCTCGACGCCGTGAACGACGAGGTGCCGACCGCGAATCTCGCGCTCCGACTCAAGGTGGCGCCGCGCGGAGCTCCAGTAAGGCATGACGGCCACCTGGCAGAATTCGATGATGCTCGGGTCGTGCTGGCGACGCGTCGTGGCGCTCAAGCGGTTGCCACCCCCCTCGCCCACCGCCTGACCCGGCATTAACACCTCCTGCAGGGGCGGCCGATTTCGGGTCAGCGTCTCGACGTCTCCTACACGGTCCACCAGGTCCGCCCGCACCTGTTTGCGCCAGCGGGGAAAGGCATCGCCCCCGCTTCGTCCGAACAGATCGAGCGCAAACAGACTCTCGACCAACGGCCCGACCCCCGCTGCCATGCGCACCCTCCCTAGGTCTGCCGTCGTGAAATGGAGTCTTAGCATGAACCCCCCCGCGTGAGTCGTCGGTCCAACATCCAAGTTCACAATTTATGCGTAGCGTCCATCCTGAACTATGCCCGCCGGCGATACCCACCATCACGATTGGTAACCGCCAGACCCCCTGCGGCGTCCACTACGACTATTTGCGATGCGTTTCTATCTTTGCGCGCCGCCTTCGCCTCCTTCATCAAGCAAGCGACCGCCGATCAGGGTCTCAGCATACTGAAACACGTATCCGTGACCCACCGAGACCGGTGCGAGAAGTGTGAAATCTGGATCTTGAATATCAAGCATGGTGAGGCGTGCGGGGCCGGTCCAGATGTCCGAGAACTCCACCTCTGAGACCTCGGAGGCGACGAGGCGGGCCTGGGGGGGCGCCCCTTCCCAGGAGGGGAATAGCAGCGTGTGGGCCAGGGGCAAGGTGTGCAGCAACGGCGGCTGCGACGTCCGCTGGGCCAAGGTGACGCCGACTTCTACAGTTCTTCTACCTTGCACGGACAAGGTCCCAACGAAACGCCCCTCCTCGCACAGCCGCGGTCCGGCTTGCCCCACGCTCACTGGACGACTCTGATGGATCTCTCCATGCTGCTTAGGCATTCCCTGAACCCACCCCCGGACCAAGGGCACCACTTCGTCCACCCAGGCGTAGGGGCAGCGAGCCATGTCCTGCCCCTGATAAGCGCACTGAAGGAGCAGGAGGAACTCTGCGAATCGGCACACCCGGGGCTCCGCAAGCTCGGAACGGTCGTGGGAGCACCACTGCCACTGCGCAAACACGGCGGCGGCGGCGCCCGGGTCCGGACCGGGGTCGAGGCCGGGGGGGTGGAACCGCATGGCGGCGTCGGGATCGACCCGATAGTCGACCATGATGATCTCACCGGAGAAGTGCCAGGGGGGTGGCGTGAGCATTGCCGACGTCCCCGACGGCGACAGCGGCAGGCTGTAGCCGAACGGTCCCGTCGCCGCGACGGGCGAGGGGCCCAGAGCCGTAGTGTTCGTCATCGCGCCTCCGCCCCGGTCGTGGGCAGCCGTTCCCAGACGTTGGCGAGACGGTTCGCGGCCTCGCGCAGCCGCTCGGGCGGGTTGAAGCCGTAGGAGAGGCGCACACCCGGGGTCGGGGACGAGCCGAATCGGGAACCAGCGGCGACCCGGACACCAACATGGGCCGCGGCGGCCACGACATCGGTGTCCCGTTGCCCCTCGGCGCACGTTAGCCATACGAAGAGGCCGCCGTCGGGCACCAGGGGAACCGTCGCAAGGCCGAGCCTGTCACGCAGTACGGACGTCAGCGCATCGCGGCGTTCACGCAGCTGAGTTCGCAGCTCCTTCAGGTGGCGATCGTACTCGCCGCTCGCGAGCAGCTGCACGACCGCGAGCGACGTTGTGTGGTTCAGCCCGCCGCCACTGGCAAAAAGACCGTGCCGTGTCAGACCGGCGATCA
>CAYVJO010000083.1:0-2597 GCA_964451735.1 uncultured Hyphomicrobiaceae bacterium
GGGGGGCGGCTCACGTCCCATGCGCTGCATGACCGCCAGCATTTGCGCGATCTTGGCCTGACTCTCATTTAATGCGATGCGTATCCGGGCTTCCTGCTTGGAGAGGTCATCGATCTCTCCCTCGGAGCGAGTTAGTTTTTTCTCCGCGTCCTGAACGTTTTTTGCAGCTTCGATCAATTTGGCCTGAAGCGCGGTACTTTCATCAGTCAAGCTTTGAGACTGGGATTGCAAACCTTGCTGTTCCCGTTCGACGCGCTCCAGTTCCTGTTTATGCTGCTCGAACAAACGGCGCGCTTCCTCGATATCGATCGTCTTGCCATCGAGCGATTTTATGGAGTTGGGCTTTGTATCACTTTGAGCCAGTTGCAAAAGGCGTTGCGTTTGCGTGTCCTGTGCGGCCATTGCGCCGCTTGTTGCAAGGTTTTCCGAGTGGATTGCAATGATGCCGCAGAAAATGCACAACAGCAATGTCCTTGCGCCGTGGCTTAACCATGGGGCAAGTGTTCGCCATCGACATGCTTGTCGAGAATTCCGCAGCTTTTTTTCTTTCATCGCCGGAAACTATGAGATATTTCGCGCAGGCCTAACAATTTCATGCTGAGAGTGCATGCGCAACAAAATGCGTTAAGACAGATTTATTGCTCCCAAAAATCCTTACGTGAAATCGCGGCGCTGAGATAGCAAAAGCCCGCATCGCTTGAGAAAAACCTCCTCGCTCCTCGCCCGAAGTCAGCAGATTTACTCCCGGTGGTATGGGTGACGCGCGAGAATCGTGACCGCCCGATAGAGCTGCTCGGCGACAACCGCGCGCGCCAGACCGTGCGGCAGGGTCATCCGGCCAAGGGACAGGGCAAGCGCGGCCTCATCGGCAATGTCACGCGCCAGACCGTCCGGCCCCCCCACAATAATGCAAAGTTGACGTGCGCCGCCGTCGCGGACGCCGCCAATCCAATCAGCAAACGCTCTGCTTGAAAGAGTTCTACCTCGCTCATCGAGAACCACGATTGTCGCATCGGATGGTATTTTGCGACGCAATTCCGCTGCCTCGCAATTCTTACGCACAGACGCTGTTCCTGCTTTGCTTTCCATGAGTTCCAACAACACTGGCGGGGCAAAGCCAAGAGTCGCGCCAGTCTGAGCGAAACGCTGGAGATAACGGTTGACGATCGCACGTTCGGCTTCGTCTTTCAGACGGCCTACGCACAAGATAAGCACTTTCATCAAGACGCCCCCGCCGGATCATCCGCGAGGGCGCGTTGGAGATGCGCCTCTGAAAAAATCAAACCGCAACAGGATCGTTGGGCCGGTCGGAGGTCCACATTTTTTCGAGATTATAGAATTGGCGTACTTCGGGCCGGAAGATATGCACGATCACATCGCCTGAGTCGATGAGAACCCAGTCGCAATGAGGGAGTCCCTCGACGCGTAGATCGCGGTAGCCTTCACCTTTGAGCTTTTCCCGCAATTGATCAGAAATAGCGGCGACATGCCTCTGCGATCTACCGGAGGCAATAACCATGTAATCCCCTATCGATGTCTTGCCATGCAAGTCGATGGAAATCACATCTTCGGCTTTTGCGTCGGAGAGGGAGTTGAGCACAGTCGTTAGGATCGCTGCTGAGCTGTCATGCGTCGCATCCAGCTTAGCCTCAGGCTGACCACGAAGGGCCGCCCCTGTCGAAGTGTGCATTATCAGTTCGGTTTCCTTCCGTTTAACCCATCTGATGGAACAAATCCCCAAGTGGAATGGGGATCGAGCAAATGTGCATATAAAACGCCATATAGTCTCCCATGATTGAAATGTGCATCATTCCGTTCGATTTTTCAAGTCCTTCCCGGTGAAAAGAGCTTCGGTTTATTTAAAGGAATACAGAAGACTTATTACGCATTAAACTGCGGGCTCCCTTGTTTCCCCGATCTGATTGCGGTTGAGGAGATATCGCGCAGCGGCAAGGTCAAGTAGGCCCAAGCGGGGGCAGGCAAATGAGCGAGCCCCGACAAACCGGTTCCGTCGATTCTAGCGCAGGCGAAACGTCTTGCAGCAGGCGAGGCGAGAGCATGGTGGCGCGATCCGGGCCGGTCAGCGACGAGGATGGGAATGGAGCAAAAGATGTCATGCCAGCCCCGCCACAAATGAAACTGCGTCAGATTATCGGCCCCCATGATCCAGACGAAGCGAACGCCTGCATAACGTTGCTGGAGAAAATCGATCGTGTCGCGGGCGTAAGGCGAGGGGCGGCGGCCTTCGAAATCCGTCACCTCGATTTTCGGGTGAGCTGCAACGGCGTGGGCATGACGCTTTCTGTCCGCCAGAGTTTCCCGCGCCTCGCCGCCTTTCAGCGGGTTACCCGGTGTAACAAGCCACCAGAGCTTATTGAGCTGGAGACGCTTGACCGCCGCCAGGCTGATATGCAGATGGCCGCGATGTGCCGGGTTGAACGAACCGCCAAGCAAGCCGATCCGCATGTCGGGAAAGGCCGGTGGCGGTTGCCTGTCGGGCCCGCTCAATGTCGAGTCCTGACCGGGCGGCTCAGGACGATACATCATCGCTGATGCCAAGCCGGATCGCCACCGAGTGGCGGTGCCCGTCGAGCCCT
>CAYVJO010000083.1:2607-9146 GCA_964451735.1 uncultured Hyphomicrobiaceae bacterium
GCAAGCGTCATTGCTGAGGGTCCCAGAGCGGCAAGACTGCGTTCGTTCAGTCTCAATATCGATGTCCGTTTCATGAAATCCAGCACGCTGAGACCCGAGGAAAAGCGGGCTGAGCGGTCGGTCGGCAATATGTGATTGGAGCCGGCAACGTAATCGCCGATTGCCTCCGGCGTGTGCCGGCCCAGAAAGACCGCCCCTGCGTTGCGGATTTGGGCAAGGAGCGCGTCCGGATCCTCCGTTTCCAATTCCAGATGCTCCGGGGCGATCCGGTCAACAAGGCGTGGCGCTTCCGCCAGATCCCGAACCACGATGATCGCGCCATTGTCACGCCAGCTTGCACCGGCAACCGCGCTACGCGAGAGGGTTGAGAGTTGCGACATGACCGCCGCTTCGACGGCACCCGCGAAGTCGGCACTGTCCGTGATCAAAATCGACTGCGCGGCTTCGTCGTGCTCGGCCTGGGCGAGCAGATCGGCTGCGATCCAGCGCGGATCGTTGTGCTTATCCGCGACAATGAGAACTTCCGACGGTCCGGCTATCATGTCGATCCCGACAGCGCCGAAAACCTGCCGCTTGGCTTCAGCGACATAGGCGTTGCCTGGCCCCATGATCTTGGCGACCGGCTCGATACTTTCCGTGCCATAAGCAAGAGCGGCCACCGCCTGCGCGCCGCCGATGGGATAGATCTCACTTATGTCAGCCAATTTCGCCGCTGCCAGAACGAGGGGGTTGATCTCGCCGCCAGGCGCGGGCGCACACATGGCGATACGCGGCACGCCAGCAACCTTTGCCGGAATCGCGTTCATAAGCATTGAACTTGGATAGCTGGCCAGGCCGCCCGGCACATAAAGACCCGCGGCTTCGATGGCTGTCCATTTGTGGCCAAGCTCGGCGCCAGTCGGGTCGGTGAAGCGGTCGTCGGAGGGAAGCTGGCGCCGATGGTAGATTTCGATCCGCTCCGCTGCAAAGCGCAGAGCCCGTAGATTGTCGGAACCGGCCTTTTCCGCCCCGGCGTCAATCTCTTGTTCCGAGAGCCGTATTCGCCCTGGCTGCAACTCTATCCGGTCGTAGCGTCGGGTGAAGTCGGCGAGCGCGGCGTCTCCACGCTTGCGGACATCGTTGATGATCTCGCGCACAGCGGCGGAAACGTCGACGGATCGCACCCGCTTCGCCGTCAGAAGCGTTGCGAATTGCTCCTCAAAATCCGGGTCGTCCGTTAGCAAACGGCGTGTCATAGCGCTCCATCCGTTACGCTTTTCGGAAAATCATCGTCGGGATGCTGCGGTTTTCGGTTCGTTTTCCAATGCGGACCAAGATCGCGCAACTCAGCCTCGATGCAATCGACATGAAGACGCACCGCACCACCGCCCGCGAAGATCAGCATGACATGGCCACTTGGGGGCTCACGCTCTTCAAAATCGATGGCCAACAGCTCTAGAACCTCCGCGTCATCCCCAAAGGTGATATTCTTGAATTGCGCCTGCATAACCTTTTCGAACCTCAAAATGCACTGTCGCCTTTCGTAACCGCTATCCGGCTCGCCTCGATTGACTGCGCTGAGCCAATCGAAACGGTTAAGCAAAACTGCAAAACGATGCTCTGAGGGAAGAAACGCCATATCGGCGCTCCGCAGGACAGCGTCCTGAAGCTGCACGGAAATGACCCGCAGGTCGTCCAAATCCAAAGCGATCAGTTTTAGAAGTGTCATGGCGCTAAGTGTTTTTCGAACCAATGTTGAAATATGCCCGCGCGGCTTGGAAAGGCAAGCGCCGCTTTGGCATTCGCTCAGGCAGACGTTGCTCTTCTTACCACGAAGGCGGGGATAACTTTCCAGGTATTGCAACAATTGAGCCCAAGTTTCACCGCCATCGACCTCTAAAGCGCAATGTTCCATCAGGCGCCATTCAGCTCCGCGGCGTCTATAATCAAATACTTCACCGAAATATGAGAGACGTCATGCCCGCGCTAAATATTTTTTCCACGCTCGTTTGTCTGACAGCCTGGATAGTCATGATCGCCGCACTCTCCCCCACGGTAAAGGCCCAGACTATCACACCGGTCGTACCGCAAATTATCGGAGATGGGGACGACGCCCAGGATTTCACGGTCACACGTGTCGCGGGTCCGTTCGATCATCCATGGTCTATCGCCTTCCTGCCGGATGGCCGTCTGCTTGTTAGCGAGCGTTGGGGCGAATTGAAGATCGCAACGCCGGAGGTGGGTGAGCACCAAACAATCCCTGTCCCCTTACCCCGGCCAGTCGAGGACCATGCCGGGCTGATGGAGGTAGCGCTCGATCCGGATTTCAGCGAAAACGGAATGATTTTCCTCTCTTACGTGCATGGAGCGCACGAAGCAGCCACCGTCAGGCTCATCACGGCGCGACTCGATCTCAAAAAGGCGGCGCTAGAGGATATAAAGCTCATCTATGAAAGCGGTACCCCTGCTAGCGGACTGGAGGAGTTCGGCGGGCGCATCGTTTTTGACAAGGACGGCTATCTGTTCATGTCGCTGGGCGACCGTTACGACCGCAAGCGCGCTCAGGACGGGTCCGATGTCAATGGTTCGATCATTCGGCTCCGCCGTGACGGCAGCATTCCGCAAGACAATCCGTTTGTTGGCGACCCCGGCGTTCGCGACGAGATCTGGAGCTTCGGGCACCGCAATCCGCAAGGCTTGGCCATCGATCCGGAAACCGGCGTCTTATGGTCGACCGAACACGGCCCAAAGGGCGGCGATGAGTTGAACCGGATCGAGCGCGGCAAGAATTACGGCTGGCCGGTTATCGGGTATGGAAAAGAATATGACGGCACACCGATCAATAACGGCCTCACTCACGCCGAGGGCATGGAGCAGCCAGTCCAGTATTGGACGCCATCCATCGCGCCGTCGGGCCTGGCCGTCTATAGCGGACCGGAGCAGGCATGGCAGGGGACCCTATGGCTCGGCGGATTGGTGGGTCAGGTTCTCGTGCGCTTAACGCTCGAAGACGGCCGCGTCATCCAAGAGGAACGCTTTCTGAAAGACAAGCTTGGGCGCGTCCGGGACGTAAGGCAGGGGCCAGACGGCATGATTTACTTCTCGATCGATGACGGCAAGGGGGAGATCTTCAGGGTCGAACCGAAAGGACGCCGACCATCCTGATCCCAATTCAGCATGCTGAACGCAACGAATCTCGCGCCATGTCAACGATATTGACATTTTCGCAGCGTCATATTCATGGCAGAGTAAGTAGATAGCTCGGTTTTGATTTGGCGGGCTTCGGCCAGACAAGCGAATTCGATGACAGGCTAACTGGTGCGTGGGGTGTGCACTTTTGGGGGAAGGGTTTTCAACATGCAATTCTTGGATCAGTTACTTCAATTTCTCAGGCAAGGCCTTTCAGCCGTCTTTCGTTTTATAGAAGTGATCTGGCGATGGTCGGTCGATCAGATCCTGAGCGTGCCCTGGGGCGCGTTGGGCGATCTGCCGCTTTGGAAACAGCTCTTACTCATACTGACGGCTGGCGCCGTGGTTTATCTTCTCTACAAGGCGATCCGGGAGTTGCTGGAGGCGGGTGAAAAAGCGCTTTCTGCATTTGCCACCCTGCTGTCCGTTCTGATCAAAACGCTACCGCCTGCGATTTTGGCAGGTCTTGCTGCCGCCGCTGGAGCTTGGGTTGTCAATAATATCACTTTCTAGAGCGTAATCTGCGAAAGAAAAAACAACCTTGCGAAAAGATTATGCCAAAACAAAAAGTTAGAGCCCCGTTCCTGAGTCCATCAGAACAGTTTGGGCTCTGTAGAGCCGGACTGTTAGTCAGAATCAGCTATGGCGCTTTATAAGTTGGTTGCAGCATCGGATTTGCCCGAGAATCGCTGCGCACTTTTCGGCCCGATGTATTGATTGAGCTTGTGATTGCATATTTGCAATTCTTCTGCTGCGCTGCTTTCCATTTACCCCTGCTCGCGCAAATGCAATATTTGGTGAACAGGAGTCAAGCAATGAGCATACACCCGGATTTCGCGAAATTTCGTCCCGAGCGTCCGATTGCCTCGGGGGCGCGTATCGGCCATGTGCACCTGAAGGTTGCAAATATTGAGCGCGCTCTTGGGTTCTATATTGGCGTGCTCGGCTTCGAGCTGATCACGTCCTATGGCGAGAAAGCTGCGTTCCTCTCGGCGGGCGGTTATCATCATCACATTGCGCTCAATACGTGGGACAGCCTGAACGGCTCTCCGCCGCCTGCCGGAGCGACAGGACTGTTTCATCTTGCAATCCTTTACCCGCAACGGTCGGACCTTGCCGATGCTCTCAATCGACTGGAGAAAGCAGGCATTCCACTCGACGGAGCTAGCGATCACGGTGTCAGCGAGGCGCTGTATCTGCGCGATCCGGACCAGAACGGGGTCGAGCTTTACTGGGACAAGCCAGAGGAGCAATGGCCACGAGACATCGGCGGTAATATCGACATGGTAACACGCCGCCTGGATCTTGCCGGTCTAAGGTCCGAACTTCCGTAAAGCGTAACGCGTGGCCATTCTACGCTTGTGCCGCCGCATCCTTCTTCTCACACAAGAAATCCGCGATTGCGGGATCTCGCGTCAATTGAATGGCGCGTGAATAAGCTTCGGCGGCCTCGGTAATGCGGCCAAGACGGGTCAGCACATGCGCATATGCGGCCCAAAAAGGCTGATAGTGTCCTACGGTCTCTGCGGGAATTTCCATAAGCAGCTTCAACCCATCTTCAGGACCAAATGCCTCGGCATGGACAACTGCTCTGCTGACGAGCGCTCCTATGCTTACTTCACGGCTGGCAAGAAGGCCGTAGAGTTGCGCGAGGGCGGCATAGTTCGTTGTCCCCGTCACGGGCCTCTGAATATGGACAGATTGAATGGCGGCTTCGGTTTGGAACCGTCCGAAGGTACCTTTACGCGCGGCGATCGTCAGATGAGTCTCGGCCTCGACGATCAGATCGCGGTTCCACAAGCTGGCATCCTGTAAGGCGAGAGGGACATAGGCGCCTTCTGGCGTTCTGCGCGCCGGCGCCCGTGCTTCGCAATACAGCATCAGCGCCAGCAGGCCTCGCGCCTCAGGTTCCTCCGGCATCAGCGAAACGAGAAGCCTGGCAAGATAAACCGCTTCATTCGCCAAACCCTTCCACTTTGCGTCAGCGCCTCCGACATCATCCCACCCGCTGGTGTAAGCGGCATAAGCCGCCTCTAGCACCGCTTTCAGCCGTTCGGGCCAGTCTGATCGCTCGGGCTCGGCGAAGGAGATGCCCGCGTCACGGATCTTCGCTTTCGCGCGGTAAAGACGCTGACCCATGCTTGCAGGGGAAACAAGGAACGCCGCGGCGATACGGGCAGCGTCCAGGCCCAGTATGGTTTGAAGCATGAGGGGTGTTCTGGCGGCTTCGTCGATTGCTGGATGCGCGCAGATAAACATGAGCTTAAGGCGTTCGTCATGGAAAAGCTCCGGTTCGATTTCGGCTGCGTGCCGCTCTTGAGCAAGAATCGACAAAGCGGGTTCAAAAGCCATTCGCGTCTGTTCATGGCGCCAGCCATGCGTCAATCGGCGCCAGGCGGTTGTCAAAAGCCAGGCTTCAGGTTTTTCCGGGATTCCTTGCTTAGGCCAGACTTCGATCGCCGTGCGAAATGCATCGGCCAGGGCGTCCTCAGCGGCGGCAATGTCGCGACTCCGCCAGGCGAGCCTTGCTACGAGCTTGCCGTAAGAGGACCGCGCCGTTTCCTCAGCGGCGCGGCGCGCTTCAATGTCAGGACTCTTCCCGTTCATCCGTTCATGGGTGGCAGGACAGGGCGAATTTCGACGCTCGCATAGTTTGCGGATGGGCTTTTCGCAGCCCATTCGATCGCTGCGTCCAGATTAGGTGCCTCGATGACAAAATATCCTCCGAGCTGCTCTTTGGCGTCGGCGAACGGGCCGTCCTCGACATGGCGCTTGCCGTTCCGCACGCGCACGGTGGTAGCCGTATGCGGTCCCTGCAAACCGTCTCCATTGACGATGATGCCCGCCTCGCGCATCGCACCGATATAGGCGCTCCAAGCGCCCCAATATGCGCCCGATTTCACCGAGTCATTGCGCTCCTCGAACGTTTCCATTTCTTCACGGAACATTAGCATATACTGCATTTTCATAGTCCTCCTGCTGGTTAGCTTAGGTCCGCGCCGAAGCGTTGACCGCTTGTCGGGGCATAGGACATGAATTCAGTCCGCTTCCCTGGCAATATGAGCCGCGAGAGGCCCGGATTTCGACATATACGGAAATTTTTATCGCCAAATGCCTTCTCGATCAGGATCATTTCAAATGGAAACGGTCCTAATCTGTATCGGCTTGTTTTACGCACGATTTAAAAAACCGGTGTCTAATATTTCTAATCGTGTCCTAGTGGTTCGACCGAAACATTTGCATCCCACACGCTCGACCTCCGTGTGCAAATGTTGGAATCAGAGAATCAACTAGCTAAGCACTTGTTTCTCATAGAGCTTTTGAATTTGACATTTGAGTCCCGCTCGCCGCAGACGCATCATTCAAATGTC